>NZ_CAJMZF010000009.1:0-236668 GCF_905220245.1 Paraburkholderia sp. J63
GCTGCGCTTACCCTTCGGGGACTCACCCGGTACACCCAAAAAGCGCTGCTCGCAGCGACGACGCCTTTTCCGAGCATGAACGCCGTGCCTATTGTCCCAAGCAGTTGGACGCTCATGCCGCGGCTGTGATGGAGCGCCTGGAATACCACGGGCAGGATATTGGCGATCAGGGTGGCCAACGACCAGAGGAGGCCAGCGGAGAATACGGTGGCGCGATTTGATGTCTGGTCAGGATGGGCAATGGTAATCACAAGGAAGACTCTTGAACGTGAAAATGGAGTTTCGGCCTGGCCTGGTGACGCGCCGTCGGTGCGTTCGTGTCCAGATGACCAGGTCGGCCCGTGTTGCGGTGTGTGGGCGAAGCAGCACGCATGGGCCGCATGCGGCGGTGACGCTTTGTGGTGTTACTGGCTGCCCGTGATGCCGGTATTGCCGCGCACTTCGATCTTGCTCGTGACCGCGCGCACGCCATTTACGCCTTGGGCGACCGCAATCGCGAGCGCAATCTGCGTATCGCTCGCCACGACGCCTGAAAGCGTGATCGCACCGTCGTGCGCCCGAACGCGAATGAAGGTCGATTTGAGCCCTTGCTTGCGGGCCGCCCGCAAGGCGTGGCGCACGCGAACGGCGAGTGCGCGGTCCGAGCGAGCGTCATTCGCCGTGGTGGGGGCTGCGCTCGAAGCCTCCGCGTTCGGTGCGGCGACTACAGCGCTGGCGTTGCCGCCTCCTTGGGCCAAGCTGCTCACGCTCACCGTGGCAAAGCACGCCGCAGCCAGGTAGCGCTGGAAGGTCCGGGGTGTCATGTCCTCTCTCCTTTTCTCGGTTTTTTGTTTTCTGTTCGGCGATGCAGCGAAGCCGCTTCTAGAACTTGTGGTACATGCCGACAAGCACGACATGCGGCGACTGATACGTCTCGTTTGCGCCGTTCGCATTCACATAACTGTTGTCGATGTTGTCGACGGTTGGCTGTTGTGAGGGATAGCTGCCATACGAAGGCGCGGCACCTGTGTTGTGGACCAGCGCACCGCGCACATAGAGCGCCGTGCGTTTCGAGAGGTTGTAGTCGTAGCCGAGCGTGATGCCGTACGAATGGTCGCTCACGCCGCCCACTGTGCGATACGCGAGCTCGACGCGGAAATCGTTGCGTTGCCGGTAGCGGTAGAGCGCGCCGAGGGTATAGAGCGAGGCGACGCGGTCACCGTCCAGGCGCGGCGCGAGGAAACTGTAGCCCGCCGAAACCACGTAATGTCCGCCGTCATAGAGCAGGCCGGCCGCGAAGTTGTCGGTGCGCACGTATTGCGAGGCCGTGAGCGCGTTGAGGCCATAGTTGCCGCCATAGCTCAGCGCTCCGAACAGGTGGCCGTCGAAGTAGTTGAGTACTACGGACTTGTTCACGATGGTCGGCTCGTTCGTGCCTGGCTCATGGAGTTCAAGCGCGACCTGCGCGTTGAGCGGCCCGAACCAGGGGGACGAATAGCTGACAGCGTTCGAGAGGCGGGGCGCGACAAAGCTCGCGCCGGGCCCGAGATCATAGACCCACGCGGTCTGATACGCGACCGTCGAGACCGTGCCGATCTGGCCGAATACGTCGACAAAGAGCGGCACGCCCACATCGTCCTGCCGGCCAAACTTCAACTCCCCCGCCTTGGCGGAGCCGATGCCCACCCACGCCTCGCGGTTGAACAGCGTATTGGCTTCGCCGGGCTGTCCGTTGGCAGGGTTGAAGCCGCTTTCGAGGCTAAAGCGTACGCGGTAGCCGCCGCCGAGATCCTCTACGCCGTACAGGCCGATTTTCGAGGTCCATTGGCCATTGCTTTGCTGGAAGAAGGACGTCTGGGCTCCCTTGGTGAAACCCAGCGACTCGTCGACCACGCCGTAAAGCGAGACGCCCGGCGTGTAGGCCGCGTCCCCGGCGTAGGGGACGCCCTGGAAATAATCGTCGAGAAACAAACCGGAAGACTGTGCGAGGGCGCCATGCGAGACGCCCCCGAGCGCGGCGGCACAGGCGGCGAGCCGTACTGCGCCGGCCATGCGCGCGGCCGGTACAGGCGGCCGGCCGGCGGCCCGGCCAGAGGAAGGCGTGGTGCTGATTGCTGACATTAGCGGACTTTTTTAAGGTTGGTCAGAAACTTCGGGAGCCGGGGCAGCGACGATCAAGCGAGCACGCGGCGTGTCTCAGCGCCGCAAACACCGCTTTCATTCGAGGCACAAGTAGCGCTGGACGAGCGTGACGAACCACGCAGCGCCCCAGACGAGCGTTGAATCGTTGAAGTCGTATGCGGGGTTGTGAACGCTGCATCCCCCCGCGCTGTCCACGCCATTACCAAGCAGAACATAGCATCCAGGAACCTTCTCGCTCATCCACGAAAAGTCTTCGCTGCCCATTTCCGCGTGGGCCATCATCGTGAGCCCGCCCTCGCCGACGAGCGAGTCGATCGCTGCGATGGCGAGCTCGGTGGCGTTACGTTCGTTCATGAGCGGCCGCGAGATCGCGCGGTATTCGACCGTGGCCGTCGCGCCATAGGATTGGGCCTGCAATGCCGCGATGCTGCGGATGCGCGCTTCGAGCGCGTTGCGTGTTTCGATGTCGAGCGCGCGGATCGAAAGCTGCAGCGTTGCGTGCTCGGGAATCACGTTGCCGGCCTTGCCCGCGTGGATGGCGCCTACGGTCACGACGGCCGCGCGCGTGGGCTCCACATTGCGCGAAACGATGCTCTGCAACGCCATCACGATGCTTGCGGATGCAACGATGGGATCGCAGCCGAGCTGCGGCGCGGAACCGTGCGTGCCGTGGCCCGTGACCGTGATCGTGGCCGAGTCGGATGAAGCGAGCATGCAGCCATGGCGCACGGCGAAATGGCCTACCGGCAGGCCCGGCGCATTGTGCAATGCGAACACCTGATCGCACGGGAAGCGCTCGAATAGCCCATCCGCGATCATGCGCGATGCGCCGCCCAGACCTTCCTCGGCCGGCTGGAAAATCACGTTGAGCGTGCCGTCGAATTCGCCGCGGGTCGCGAGGTGGTGCGCCGCGGCGAGCAGCATGGCCGTGTGGCCGTCGTGGCCGCAAGCGTGCATCGTTTGCTTGACAGTGCTTGAGTAGGGCAGTCCGGTGCGCTCCTCGACAGGCAGCGCGTCCATGTCGGCGCGCAGGCCGATCGTTCGTGTGGACGTGCCGCGCCTGATGCGCCCCACGACGCCGGTGTGGCCAATGCCGGTCGTAACCTCAAACCCCCATTGCGAGAGCTGTTCCGCGACGATGTGCGAGGTGCGTGTTTCCTCGAAACCCAGTTCGGGATGGGCGTGAATATCGCGCCGTATCGAAATGAATTGTGCTTCGTGCTCGCGAAGGGCCGCGAGCAGAGCGCTGGATGTGTCCTGTGTCATGTACTCGTTTCTCCATGGCCGTGCACTGCGCCGGCATTCGAGGCGAGAGACTAAGGACGATCGGTCGAAATAAAAAAAGAAAAATCGGCATGCCGATAACCGATGGTAATATTTGCCGCATTATGAAACTCAATCAGCTTCGAGCTCTCGTGGAGATCGCCGCGACCGGCAGCCTGAACGGCGCGGCGCGGCGCCTGCACGTGACGCAGCCCGCCATTACCAAGGCGTTGCGCGAGCTCGAGGACGAATGCGGGGTGCGCCTGCTCGAACGCAATCCGTGGGGTGTCGTCCCGACGGCAGAGGGCGCGACGCTGCTGCAGCGAGCCCATACCATCGTGCGGGAACTGGAGCGCGCGCAGGAGGATCTCGCGTACCTCAAGGGCTCGCGCGACGGCAAGCTCATGATCGGCGTCACGCCGATCGCGGGCACGGGCGGCCTTGCCGACGCGTTCGTGGAGTTCCGGCGCCGCTGGCCGCAGGTGACGATCGAGTTTCGCGAGCTCGGCATCAACGCATTGCGCGAGCAACTACGCAGCCGCACACTGGATCTCGCGTTCGGCGCGTTTCCCATGAGTCCGGGCGACGACATAGGCACGGTCGAGCAGCTGTTCGAGTACGACACGGTGTTCATCACGCGCGCGAACGGCAGCTTTGCGGGCGCGACGACCCTGGCCGAGCTGCAGGCGGCCGAGTGGATCCACACCGACGGCACTGACAACTACCCAGGCACTATCCGCGCAATGTTCGACCGCGCCGGGCTGGAACCGCCGCTACGTATCACGCGCTGCACCTCATACGCGCTGTTCTATGGCCTCACGCTGCTTTCCGACGCCGTGTTCGCGTGGACAAGGCACTCGCTCGCCGAGACCGAGCATGGCCATCGGTTCGTCGAACTCGCGCTGGCCGAAACGCCGCCACCGCCGCTGCGGCTGTACCTGTTTTCGCCACCCGAGGCCCAGCTCACGCGGCCTGCCGAACACTTCCTCGACTGTATTCGCGAGGTGATTGCCGGACGCGGAGCCAAAGCTTCAACCGGCCGTTGAACGCAGCAGCATCGGGCGGTTCGAAGCCTGATCGTGAAAGCCGCCTTCGGGCGGCTGGCTCCCATCCTTGGTACCGCTCTGCGGATCTGCATCCGCGTTCGCGGCAACCCGGCTAACCCTCAAGGGGTCGCAGCCTGAAAAGCCGGTGACGCCTCACATCGCATCAGGCCCTTGCGTCGCGGGCTCGCCAATCTTGCATAACATTCGTCATGTAAATACGTGATTCTCCTAACATTACGTGTGTTGTGTTAAATGAAGCTGCCGGCTACAGTGAAGCACCTCAGGCAGGGTTCGGCTTCACAGAAAGAAGCAACGCAAAAGCGGCAACGCTGATGGAGACAAACGATGAACCGCATCGACGCGGCGAGGCCATCCTCCGCCAGCATCACCCCTTCATCCTTGCTGGCGCGATTCGACCGCCTGCCAACCATGAGGCTGCACTACGTCTGGGCCGCCTTGCTCGCGCTCAACATGATGCTGGAGTACTACGACAACGCCATCTTTGCCTACGCGAGCCCGACCATCAAGGCGCAAACCGGCATGAGCACCCAGCAGATCGGGTTCATCAGCAGCGCGTTCTATGTGGGCATGGTGATCGGAGCCCTCGCAGGCGGCTGGCTCTCGGACAGAGGGGGGCGCCGCCCGGTGCTGGTGTGGGGCACGCTCATCTATTCGCTCGGCGTGGTGGCGACGGCTTTCGTACCGGGATACGAATGGATCCTGGCGTCTCGCTTCGTTACCGGCCTGGGCGTGCAGGCGGCCACGTCGGTGCTGCTTGTCTACGTTGCCGAGATGTTTCCCAGCCGTGCGCGCGGGCGCTTCCTGTCGGTCGTGACGATGGGTCTCACGGCAGCGGCCGTGATGGCGGCGGCGCTAGCCTTGTTCTATCTGCCGACCGGCGGCCCGGACACCTGGCGCCATCTGTTTCTCGCCGGTGCCATAGGGCTGCTGATCGCGCCGGTTGTGCACTTCTGCCTGCCAGAGTCGGTGCGCTGGTGCGTTTCGCGTGGGAATGTCGACCGCGCCGGGCAGATCGTCAGCGAACTGGAAGCGCGTGCATTGCGTCAGGGTCCGCTCGATGAGCCTCAGGCCCTTGCCGAATCGAGTGCCGGCGCGCAGCCGAAACTACGTGACCTGCTGAAGAGCAAGGCCGTGCTGCGCAACCTGATCGTCCTATTCGTGTCCTATTTCGGGGTGTACCTGGCGTATTACACATGGGCGAACTGGAGCATCTATGCGCTGGTCTATGACCTCAAGTACGCCCAGAAGAATGCGTATCTAATCATGTTTATCTGGACCGTGGTCTATGGTGTCATGCCCTTCCTGTCCATGAGATTCCTGGATCGGTGGGAGCGCAAGAACACCATCCTTTCCACATCGGTGTTCTGCGCGATTTCGTTAGCAGTGCTTGGGATATCCGCGCGCTATTGGGCGGTCGCCATTGTCGGTGGCGTCGTCACGGTCTTCTCCGGCTTTGTCCTCAACGCCTACTACACCTACATCCCCGAGACCATGCCCACGCAGTTGCGCGCCCTGGGCAATGGCATCGTGATGTCGGGTGCCCGGGTCGGCGGGGCGGTGTCCGGCGTGATGGGCGCGGCGCTGGTGAGCGCAGGCGGTTTGAAGTATGTGACGTGGACGGCGGCGGCCGTCTACATTGTCTTTGCCATCCCCGTGCTGCTGTTTGGCCCGCGCACCACTAACCGTTCGCTCGAAGCCGTGGCCGATGAGGAACTCGGCCTTGGCAAGGAGGAGGGCCTTGCGCCCACGCCTGCCACTCGCGCGTCCGCCTGAGAAGGGCCGCCCGCGCCCCGCGCGCATCCCCTCGACTTCCATGGCTTGAGGAGCCGTCTATGTTTCCTACGCAAAAGCAACGGGTGGTATCCACGCACTGGGGCACCTACAACGTTGCCGTGGATCAGGGCAGCATTTCCAGCATCCGGTCCTGGTCAGGCGATCCTGCACCGGCTCCCGTCTGGGAGGGCCTGGATGGCATGCAGACGAGGTTGCGGGTCGCCTCGCCTGCCATAAGAAAGTCATTCTTCGACAAGCAGCACCGTGCAGGCGGTGCGGGCCGCGGGCGCGAGCCCTTCGTCGAGGTGGACTGGAAGACGGCGCTCGACATGGCCGCAGGGCAGCTGGAAAGGGTTCGTTCGACGCACGGCAACGCGGCGATTTTCGGCGGATCCTATGGATGGGCCAGCGCCGGGCGATTCAACCACGCGCAAAGCCAGATCCACCGCTTTCTGAACCTTTTTGGGGGCTACACGCGATCGATCAATTCCTATAGCTATGGAGCCGGGGAGGTGATCATTCCGCGTGTGGTCGGCTCCATGCACAGCCTGGCGGGCAGGCACACGTCGTTGAAATCGATGATCAGAAGCACCCGGCTGCTGGTCAGTTTGGGTGGATTGCCGGAAAAGAACGCGCAGGTGAATGCGGGGGGCGTGACACGGCATCACTACCGCGACACGCTCGGGCAACTCGTGCAGGCGGGTGTGCGCCTGGTCTCGATCAGTCCGATTCGGGATGACACCAGCGTACCCTGCGAATGGGTCCCCATACGTCCCCAAACCGATGTGGCGCTGATGCTGGGATTGGCCTACGTGCTGGAGTCCGAAAACCTCGCCAATCGGGCATTCCTGGCCACGTACACGGTCGGGTACGAGAGTTTTCGGGACTACTTACTAGGCCTGACAGACGGCGTACCCAAGACGCCGCAGTGGGCATCGTCCATCTGCCGCATCTCGGCACAGGACATTGCGCAGCTTGCGCGCGATATGGCGCGGCACCGGACCATGATCACGATGTCATGGGCGTTGCAGCGCGCGGAAAACGGGGAGCAGCCGTACTGGATGACGGTAGCCCTTGCATCGATGATTGGCCAGATCGGCCTCGAGGGTGGCGGATTCGGATTTGGCTATGCCGCCGTCAATGGCATAGGGCACGATTCGATCACGGTGAAAATACCGGCGCTGCCGCAAGGCAAGAACTCCGTGGCCTCCTTCATCCCCGTGTCCAGAATCTCGGACATGCTGCTCAACAAGGGCCAGTCGTTCCGCTACAACGGAAGTACGCTCACCTACCCGGACATACGGCTCATCTATTGGGCTGGCGGCAACCCCTTTCATCACCATCAGGATTTGAACCGTCTTCGCAAGGCATGGGCGGTGCCGGAAACCATCATCGTCAACGAGCCATGGTGGACAGCGACCGCCAAGCACGCGGACATCGTGTTTCCCACGACCGTGGCGTTCGAGCGCAACGACATCGCGGGCACCAGCAGCGATCCTTTCATCGTCGCCTCCGCGGCGCATGCGAAACCCCATGGGGATGCGTGGAACGACTATAAGGTTTTCTCCGAATTTGCCGCCCGGTTTGGATTCCTTGAAAAATTCACGGAGGGTAGGACCGAGGAGGATTGGCTGCGATCGTTCTATGCGCGGATCAAGGAGCAAGGCGATGAGCAAGGTCTGAATTTACCGGGGTTCGATGAATTCTGGGCGCAGGGCATGATCGAGCTACCGACGAGAGAGTCCGCCGCGGTGTTCTCGGAATTCATTGAAGATCCGGTCGAGCACCCTCTACGAACGCCATCGGGCCGCATCGAGATCTTTTCGCAGACCATCCGCGACTTTGGGATCGATGGGCAGCCGGGCCATCCGGTCTGGATCGAGCCTGAGGAATGGCTGGGATCCCGCCAGGCACAGGACTTCCCTTTGCATCTGCTTTCCAATCAGCCCGCGTCCAAGCTGCATAGCCAGTATGACCATGCACCGCACAGCAGGAAGCGGAAGATTTCCGACCGGGAGCCGATACGCATGCATCCGCTCGATGCGGCCAGCCGGGGCATTGAAACGGGAATGATCGTTCGCGTGTTCAATACGCGGGGCAGTTGCCTTGCGGGCGCGGTCGTTTCCGAGGCCGTGATCCCAGGCGTCCTGCAGATGGCCACCGGTGCCTGGCTGGATCTGGCGCTGGACGATGGCGACGGCATCCCGTTGGACAAGCATGGCAACGTCAACGTGCTGACCCGTGACCAGGGCACATCGGAAATCGCGCAGGGGAGCACGGCCAATTCGTGCCTGGTCCAGATCGAGCGCTACACCGCCGTACTGCCCCCGACTACGTGTTTCGAACCGCCAGCCTTTCTCGCCGGAAAGTAGAAAGCCACGACGCCATTAAGGCAAAAGCTCTGCCACTTTGCCCTGTGCAGCCCCTGCATGGGCAAATCCTGCCCGGATGGCAATTTCATTGGCGTGCTTGTCACCTCGAATCACATCAGATTCCCCTAATTGAGTTGCCAGAGAGAGGCGGTGCACAGGATGCGCTGCCGGAATACTTGACTGTTGTTATCGACGACGCAGGAGGAGATTCACATGCAAGTCACTGAGCAGATGAAACGGGACCTGGCGCAAGATGGTGCAATCGTTGTTCGGGGCTTGTTTTCTCCTGAGCGGCTCGAGCGGCTGCGCGAGGCTTTTGATTATGGGATCGCCCACCCGAGCCCGCAGCACGGCTACGTCTACAAAGGCACGCCAGATGAGCATTTCAACGATTACGGCAACTTTGCCAACCGCGATGTGCACCTCGCGGCGATCAAGGCGTTAGGACTCGGTGAATTTGTGGCGGCGCTATGGGACTCCGGGCATGTGTGGTTCAGAGGCGAGGAAATCTTCATCAAGAAGGGAGGCCGGGCCGGCCGGTCGCCCTGGCACCAGGACACCTCGTACTCGCCAATGAGCGGCCCGCACATGCTCAACCTCTGGGCCAGTTTTGAAAAGCTACCCCGCAAGAACTCGCTCGAAATCGTCCGAGGCTCCCATCTCGGCACTCAGTACAACGGGTCTTCCTACGACGATCCGAGCAACCCCAACAGGCCGTTGTGGATCGATACCGACTGGCCGCAACTGCCCAACATTGAGGCCGAACGCGCGAAGGACCCGGCGTCGTGGGATGTGCTTTGCTGGGATCTGGAACTCGGCGATGCACTGGTGTTCCACTCTGGCACGCTGCACGGTGGGGCTCCCGTGACCCCGGACTGTCCAGACCGCCACACGCTGGTCTACCGGTTCTATGGCGATCAGCTGTTTTATCGGCCCCTGCCGACCGGAGGGGCCAACTACGACTACGACATTAGTGACCTCAACGACGCGTCGCTGACGCCGGGCGAGCCGTACCGGTCCCGTTACAGCACGCAGTTGCGCTGACCCAAGAGAAGCCGCTTCGGTGCGCGCGTGAGCCATGGCCTCTGCGCGAATCGCATCGGCGCGGCGCGCTCATTCTCTACTGGCACCACAGCCGGGGCATCGAAGCCGGAATGATCGTTCGCGCGTTCAATACGCAGGGCCGTTTTCATGCGGACGCGCTCGTTTCCGGCAGGGAATACCCTATTTTATTTTCACATCACAATTGTTATTGTAATTCAGGGGTGCGTTAGCGACTGGCGGTTTGGAAATTTCGTCGAGCATGCTGTTTATTAAGTAGTTATACTAATAATTTAGCGTGTTATTCCGATATGTCGCGTGTCCCCATCAAGCGGCCATTGAACCGTCTCACGAGGATACGGAGGTCGGGGCCATGAGAAAAGCGAACTTGCTAGCGCTGGCCCGTATCACGCTTGCGCCGGAAGTCAGGCGAACGTATTTCGCGTGGTCATAGTAACCGCCGGGGCATGAAGGGCGCCGAAAACTCGGGCGGCGGCCTGAAAGCCGCCTTCAATCTGGAAGACGGGTTTCCGTGGTCAGCGGTCGGATCACAAACGGCGGATCGCTGTTTGACTGCGTAGCTCAATCGGATATGACAAATGATAAGGATCACTAATTGTTTTGAAACACAATCCACGTGGATCTCGTGTTTGTCTGCATAGCGGCGGCGCTGAGTTCCCTCGTGGACGGGCGTTGGCGTGACTCAACAGGGACTGCCCGAGTACTTGGCCCTGGTGGAAATTGGCCCGATCGCGGTTTCCGGGCACGGTGCCAGTTGATGACTCGATGCCACAGCCGGCGATCTGTGGTTCACACGGAGCAAAACTGGAAATTAGAAAAGAACAGCGAATAGGTTGATGGAGAGAAAACATGAATCGTTCAGATACGGCAGTCAGATTCAATTTGCTTGCGCGGTTGGATCGGGTGCCGGTGTTGTCCACGCACTACCTCTGGGCCGCGCTACTCGCGGCCAACCTGATGCTGGAGTATTACGACAACGCTATCTTTGCCTACGCCATACCCACGATTAAAAAATACACAAACCTGAGCCTGGAGCAGATCGGGTACGTCACCAGCGCCTTCTTTGTGGGAATGATCATTGGCGCTCTCGTCGGAGGCATGCTCTCGGACAAACTCGGGCGCCGCTCCGTTCTCGTATGGTCCACCAGCCTGTATTCACTGGGCGCATTGGCAACGGCGTTTGCGCCTGGCTACGAGACCATGCTGGCCGCCCGGGTCATTACCGGCATAGGCGTGCAGGCCGCCACGTCCGTGCTGCTCGTTTATGTCGCGGAGATGTTTCCGCGCAAAGCACGCGGACGATTCGCTTCCATTGTGTCGTCCGGCTATGTGGTCGCGGGCATTGGCGCAGCGGCGCTGACTATGTTCGTTCTCCCGCATGGCGGCCCCAACGCGTGGCGTCATCTGCTCGTCGCCGGGAGTGTCGGGCTGCTGATCGCGCCTATGGTGCGCTTCACCGTTCCGGAGTCGGTCCGCTGGCTTGCCTCCAGAGGGCAGTTTGTCCGTGCCGAAACGATCGTCGGCAATCTGGAAGAGCGCGCGCTGCGCCGCGGCCCGCTCGACGAAGTCCAGATTGCCACGGGGCTGGAAAACGCGCACGAGCCCACGCTGCGCGAAATGTTGAAACACAAGGCCGTGCGGCGTACCGTGGCCGTGCTTTCGATCGGCTATTTCGGCGCCTACCTCGGCTACTACCTGTACGGGAACTGGGCTGCCTACGCACTCATCAATGGCCTCAAATATTCCGAGGAAGCTGCGTACTACATCCTGTTCATCTGGAACGTGGTTTATGGTGTCACTCCGCTCATTACCATGCGGTTGCTGGACCGGTGCGAGCGCAAGTCGACAATCCTCGCTACCTGCGTCCTCAGCGCGGTGTCGCTGGGCGTGCTCGGCATGTCGACTACCAACTGGGTGGTGATCAGCGCTGGCGGCGTTGCCGCGATCATCACCGGAATGGTCCTCAACGCCTACTTCACCTATATTCCGGAAACGATTCCCACACAGTTGCGTGCGCTTGGCAGCGGCATGGTGATCTCTGGCGGTCGATTCGGCGGGGCCGCCTCCGGCGTCCTGGGTGCGGCGCTCTTCACGCGCTGGAACATGGAGGGGGTGATGCTCGCCGCGGGGGTCTGCTACATCCTCTTCTCGATTCCCGTCGTCCTGTTTGGACCTCGCACCACGAACCGTTCGCTCGAAGTGGTCGCGAGCGAGGAACTTGGCAGTACAAAGGATGAATATGCGGTGCCGGGCGCCGGCCTGGCCGCCGGCGACGACCTGCGCATGAGCTGAAGAACGTGTTCTTTATTCAGCGCATGATGCATGAACCAGGCGCGGGCCTGCGTGCCCTTCGCAACGGATGAAGCAAAGGAGAAGAGCTTTCATGACGGATCTGTACGATGTTGCCGTGATTGGCGCCGGTTTCGCGGGCGTCACTGCGGCACGGGACCTCAGTATGGCGGGCCATTCGGTCGTGTTGATCGAGGCACGCGAGCGCATTGGCGGTAGAACCTGGTGGCGTGAAGTCCTGGGCACTCACCTGGATATGGGCGGCACTTATGTCCACTGGACCCAGGCGCATATCTGGCGCGAGCTCAGGCGCTACGGCATTGACCTCGCGACGCCACTCCCCATTACCCGGGCGTACTGGTTCGCGGGCGGCGCGGTGCACTCTGGAACTCCTGTCGAACTCAAGCAACTGGCCGCGCCGCTGGTCGAGCGGTTTTTTGCCGACGCGCGGGCGTACTTTCCCCGGATGGGCGACTTCGAGGCCGCCGATGTCCGTGCGATCGACAAGCAAACCCTGCGCGACCGGATCGACTCGCTTGAACTCTCCCCGCACGACCATGATCTGTTGATCAACATGATGGCGACCCTGGTCGGGTCCGAGACCGAGCAGGGCCTTGCGCAGTTTCTGTACTGGGCGGCGATCTATTTCGGCGACTGGGATGCTTTCAAGGAAGTCGCGGGACACTGGCCGATCGAAGGCGGAACCGGACGCCTGATCAACGCAATGGCCGCCGACTCGAAAGCCGAAGTGCGCTTTTCAACGCCGGTGGCGGCGATCGAGGACAAAGGCCAGGAGGTCATCGTGACCACCCGCGGCGGAGAGCGTATCCGTGCGCGGCACGCCGTTGTGGCGCTGCCCCTGAACATGCTGAACGACGTCTCGATCACACCGCCGTTAGCGCAACCCGTGTGCGCCATGATCGAGCAGAAGCACGCGATCATGCCCAGCAAGATCTGGGTCCGGGTGAGGGGCCAGGTTGAGCCATTCCTGATTCAGGCGCCGGTTGGCAAGCATCCCATCAATACAGCACGGGCCGAGCGGTACGACAATGGCGACACACTGGCAGTGTGCTTCTGTTGCGATACGTCGATGCTCGACGGCAATGACCGTGAGGCCGTGCAGCGGGCGCTGCGCGACTTCATCCCGGATATCGAAGTGGTGGAAACCGTCTGCCAGGACTGGGCAAGCGATCCATTCTCGCGGGGCGGATGGGTGCATCACCGGCCAGGCAACCTGACCCAGGCGGCCCCATTGATGCGCAAGCCCCACGGCCGCATCCGCTTCGCGGGCGCGGACATCGCGGCCATGGGTGTCGGCGGCATCGAAGGCGCCATCGAAACCGGCGCCCAGGCGGCCAGTGACATCGCTCGGGCATTGGATGGCGCCGGACATTAGCGGCATTGGCCACACTAGTCCAACGTCCCGCAATTAACTTTAATCATTCCGCGCATAACTTCGGCCCGCTCTTGATCGGGAAGATCATCGTCTAGCCGTCGCCGGGCGCACAGAGTCGTTCAATGATCGGATCCGCGGGGATGTCGCTGCGGATCCGGCCTTCGCACTGTCCCCGCTCTGCAATCGACCAGCGCCGAACGCGAATCGTTCTGTCATTGCGCCTGGTTTCCAGATCTGGCGAAAGTGCCGTACATGCTCCAGCGTGCCTGCCATTTTGAGCCAATGAAACTGGCTGCGTATCTTGAGATTGTTCCGGAGGCTTCAAGAAAAAATCTACATTTTCTAATAATTTGTAGTGCAAATATAAAATTGGAGATATCAAGGTGAAGAAGCGTCTGGTAAGCATTGCGCTATTGGTTCCATTTTCAGTCGCATACGGGCAGAGCAGCGTCACCCTATACGGTGCCATCGACAATGCGCTCGTATTCAACTCGAACGCCGGCGGAAAGAACCAATACTATCTGTCGAGTGGAGCTTCGGAGTCGAATCGCTGGGGCTTGCTGGGTACCGAGGATCTGGGCGGCGGTCTGAAGGTGATTTTCAAGATCGAAGGCGGATTCTCGAGCAATTCCGGCGCGACAGGTAATGACGGCGCTATCTTCGGCCGTACTGCGAACGTCGGACTTTCCGGTCGCGCGGGAACGCTGACGATCGGGCGTCAGTACTCGCCTGGGTTCTGGTACGTCTGGCCCGTGACGGCCAATGCCTGGTCGTTCGGTGGCGGCGGCTATAGCGCGCATCCGGGCGACGTCGACAACCTCGACAGCTTCCAATGGATCAACAATGCGGTGGTCTACACGACTCCGACCATCGCCGGCTTTACCGGCAAGGCAATGTACAGCTTTGGGGGCATCAGCGGATCGACGGCTGAACACCGGATCATGGCCATCGGGGGGGCATACGTCAATGGCGTGGTGACCTTGGGTGTTGGCTATCAGGTCGCCAATCAACCCAATTTTTCGTTCTATGGCACGAATCCATCGGCGAGCGCGACGGGAAACAATATGTTTAGCACCGTCAACGCGGGCTTTGCTTCCGCAGGTGGACAAAAGATTCTCACTGCCGGCGCTGCTTGCACATTGGGCAGCGCGACTATTGGAGCGGTTTATAGCAATACGCGATACACCGATCTCGGCGAAACAGCGGTGTCTGGTCTCTCGGAGACGGAGGCTGGCTATCGCGGAACCGAAACCTTCAACATCGGGGAGCTGAATTTCAAATACTCTGTGACGCCGGCGTTCCTCCTTGGCGCGGCCTGGTCGTACACGCAGTCTTCAGGGGTGAACTCCGCGCGTTACCAGCAGGTCGAGCTCGCCGGCAATTACTCGATCTCGAAGCGGACATACATCTATGGCGGCGCTATCTACCAACATGCATCAGGGACCAACTCTCTCGGGTCGGCTGCGGTAGCGGAAATCGCGGGTGCCACTCCATCGTCAAACAACCATCAGATCCTCGCGATGCTCGGATTCGGACACCGGTTCTGACGCCAGCGCGCATCTGGGGCGGCTGTTTCGATCAATCTCCATGATCGGTGGTCTAGTCGCATCAATTGACTCGAACCCGGAAATCTCTGATACGAAAAAGACTAGTCGGTCGCGTGGCGCGGCCGACGGCTTGCCTGGAACAGGTCATTACGCGCGACGTGCCGTGCGCGCCGCCTCGTTCGATTCGGATTCCACCTCAGCCTCGGGCGGGCTCAGCAACGTGAAAAAGGCGTTCAACAGCGCCTTGAGGCGGCGCGGCTTGAATCGCTCCGGCTCGAGCGGAAGCATGACAGACCAGCCGTCTCCGAGCGCGCATATCTGGTCGGCGAGCAGATCCGCGGGGATGTCACTCCGGATCAGTCCGAGCTTCTGGTCGTTGGCGACGAGCGCCGCCAGCTTGAGGCGATACCGCGTATAGCGTCGCTGAATGACGGCCGCGACAACGGGCTCGAATTTCGCCTGGCCCAACAGTTGATACTGCACGATCCGCGGATCGAGAGCCTTCGTGGTGTGCCAGCTCATCCAGCGCTCGAGCGTGGTTCTCACATCAAGCGGCATTTCGGACGGTTCGAGGATCGTGTCGAACAAATCGAACGAACTCTCGACTAGCGCCTTCACGATCTCGTCCTTGTCCTCGAAGTAGTAGCTCAAGGCACCCGTCGTGCACCCGGCCTCGACTGCGATCTTGCGCAACGAGGTCCCCGCGTAACCTTCGCGCGCGATCACAGCAGCCGTGGCGGCGAGCAGGCTGTCGCGCTTGATCTTGTGATCGCCGACCGGTCTGCCTCTGCGCGCCGCAGCGGGTGCCTGGCCGGCGGCAGCCTTGCGGTCTTGCCGGGGTTGGGAGGTGGAGGTTCGCGCCATAGATGGGAAGTCGAGTGGTTTGAGCTGCCAGGCATGCCGTACGGCACCTTATTCAACCGCATTGTAATGCAGCCGGATATGAAGGCGATTCGTAACGTGCAAGCGCTCGTATGTCGTCTTTGCAGAAAGCGCAGGCCGGGGATCAACGTCTGGCTCGGGGCGGCATGCGCCGCCCAGTCCCGGTGAGGCAGGGAATACCCTGTTTATTTTTAACACGACAGTTGTTATTGTAAATACGGTCGCGATCCACTGCTGAGCAGATAGCGACCCAGGCAATCGCCGGTCTCGCATCCGCGCAGGCAAGGTTTCCGGACCACTTGAGCAAGTGACCGGGCGTCGACTCATGTCTCAACGCACGGCGGGCTGAATTTTTGCCAGCCATTGAAGTTATTAAGTTGTTCTACTAACAATCTGGCGAGCGATTCTGATGCGATCAAGCCGATGGCTATTACGTTTCCCATCGCGCAACACAGACTTTGCTCATCGAACGGAAGGAAGCTCAACATGCTAGTTACTCAGTCCCAGCGGGACGCATTTCGTAACGACGGCGCAGTCCTCATCGAGAACTGCCTCGACGAGGCGCAATTGGCGCAGTGCTATGAGGTATTCAAGTGGATCGTGGCCAACCCGGGGCCGCATCACTATGCCAAGCTGCAGACCCACATCGACAACGCGAACCCTGGCATCAAGGAAAGACTGGATGCTCTGGTGATGGCGCTCCCGTTTGGGCAAGTCTTTCGAGAGTTGTGGGGCTCGGAGCACGTCTGGTATTTCGCCGAGGAGGTGTTCTCCAAGGAAGGAGGCAACAGCGGTCGAGGTCCGTGGCACCAGGACACTGCGAACCTGCCTTGGGCGGGGAGGCACTGGGGCAACGCATGGATTAGTTTCCAGAAACTTCCGAAGCACAATGCGCTGGAGGTTATCCGCGCTTCGCATCTGGGTATCCAGTACGACGGAGCCAGCTTCAAGAGCGCGGAAGATCCGACCGACCCGCTCTACGGGGACGGTGTCTATCCACGCCTGCCGCACATCGACAGGGAGCTTGCTCAAAACCCCAGCTCCTGGGACGTGCTCTCCTGGCCGGTCACGCCCGGCGACGTGCTATTCCTTCACCCGCATTCGCTGCACGGCGGCGCGGCTGTCGATGCTGCCTGCCCAATGCGGCATACGCTAGTGCTGCGCTTCTTCGGTGATGATGCCACGTTCCGCATCCTTCCCGACTCGAACCCGGATTACGTACGCAATGGTCTTCTCTTCAGGGAAGAGATGGCGAAGCTCAATGAGGGAGATTCGTTCCGCTCGCCCATTTTCCGTCAGGTAGTCTGATAAAACATCATAAGGAGTGCTACAGCCATGAAACGACAAATGATCAATCCGTCACAGACTCAGGAACTGTACGACCGGCTTCATTTTTCAGCGGCCACCCGGGTGGGCGACATGATCTGGGTTTCCGGCCAGGTGGGCTTCGATCGCGCCACCAACACGCCAGGCGAGGGGATGGAGTCACAGGCCCGATTGGCGTTCGAGAACCTGAAGTACGTACTCGAGGCCGCCGGCGCCAGCATGGCCGACATCGTGGAAATCATGACCTTCCATCTCGACATGCGGGGAGCGGACATTCAGGAGTTTGTCAAGGTCAAGGATGAGTATCTTCCCAACCGCTACCCATCATGGACAGGGGTGGGCGTGACCCAGCTGGCCCGCCCCGAGTACCTGGTCGAGATTCGCGCTATTGCCGTAGCGGGTTGCGGCGCCGACTGATGGCACGATGCCACGGCCGGCGCGCCGTGGCACAGGATGATCCTCGAGTGGGACATGGGCTACCGGAAAGGTTGAGTTGCAGCGGTTGAAGATCCGCGTCGCAGAGTTGTCAGGCTCTCGAGGCAATTATAGATAACGAGTGTAATCATATATTCATGAATTATGTTCAACAAATACAATGAGTTGTGTATGCGTTAGGTGTTTACACTGATCATCTCTGGCTATGCACGACCGTTCGCAAGCGTTAGCATTTTCCCAGATAGACATAACGTCTGTAACGTAAATTCAGACGCACCACGATTGACTGTGATGGCAAGCGCCGCAGTTCGCCTTTCGTTTTCCTGACGAGGACTCCATGTCGACGAATAGCCCTGCCGGGTTGATAAAGCTCGGTTCCATAGGTGTACTTAAGATGAGCGAACCCCCGGTCAACGGGTTAGGGTTCGCATTGCGTGCGGCCATCGTCGCGCTGCTCGATAGCGCAGTTGCCGACCCGGAGATCGAAGCCATTGTGCTGAGCGGCGGCGAACAGGTTTTCAGCGCGGGCGCGGATGTGCGCGAGTTCGGCACGGCCAGGACGTCGAGCGCGCCGACGCTGCCCGACGTGATTGCCGCGATCGAAGCGTCGCCGAAGCCGGTCGTGGCGGCCATCGCGGGAAACTGCCTTGGCGGTGGTCTCGAACTCGCGATGGGCTGCCATTTCCGTCTCGCGCGGCGCGATGCATCGCTCGGCCTGCCCGAAGTCAAGCTCGGGTTGCTGCCGGGTGCCGGCGGCACGCAGCGGCTGCCCCGGCTGATTGGCGTCGAGCGCGCGCTGAACATGATCGTCTCGGGGCAACCGGTGAATGCGCAGACGCTTGCGGGCACCGCGCTGCTCGACGAAGTCGTCGAGAGCGATGTGGTCGATGCGGCCGTCGCGTTCGCCCGTGGGGTGGTCGCCAACAAGCGGGGGTTCAAGCGCGCGCGCGACATCGGAATCGCCGGCCCGCTCGCGGAGCCGTTCCTCCAGTTCGCGCGTACCAATGTGGCCGCTGCTTCGCGTGCGTTCCCAGCGCCGCTGCAATGCGTCGAGGCGGTCGCAAACGCTGTTGGCAAGTCATTCGAGGAGGGGCTTCGGCTCGAACGCGAGATCTTCACGACGTTGATGGCGTCGCCGGAATCGCGCGCGCTGCGCCACATCTTCACGGCGGAGCGGGCGGCGTCGAAGCTGCCCGACGTGCCGGCCGATACACCGCTGCGCGAGGTCCGCCGGGTGGGCGTGATCGGAGCGGGCACGATGGGCGGCGGGATCGCGATGGCCTTCGCCGATGCGGGCATTCCGGTCGTGCTGCTCGAAACGAAGCAAGAAGCGCTCGATCGGGGCCTCGGCGCGGTCCGCCGCAACTACGAAGCGTCGATGAAGAAGGGCAAGCTCACGCAGACGCAGTTCGACGAGCGCATCGCACGCATTGTGCCGACGCTGGAGTACCCGGCGCTCGCCGATGTGGACCTCGTGATCGAAGCGGTGTTTGAAGAGATGAGCGTGAAGCACGACGTGTTCCGCCGTCTCGACGCGATTGCGAAGCCCGGCGCGATTCTCGCGTCGAATACGTCGGCGCTCGATCTGAACCGGATCGCTTCGTTTACGCAACGGCCGCAGGACGTGATCGGCCTGCACTTCTTCAGTCCAGCGAACGTGATGCGGCTGCTGGAAGTCGTGCGCGGCGAAAAGACTGCACCGGATGTGCTCGCCACTTGCATGGCGCTCGCGAGGCGCATCCGCAAGGTCGCCGTCGTTGCAGGCGTGTGCGACGGCTTCATCGGCAACCGCATGGTCGCGCGCTACGGCTCGGCTGCGGGCGGGCTGTTGATGCAGGGGGCGTCGCCGCAACAGATCGATGGCGCATTGCAACGGTTCGGCCTTGCGATGGGCCCGTTCCGGATGGCCGACATGGCGGGACTCGATATCGGCTGGGCCGCGCGCAAGCGTCATGCGGCCGAGGCGCCAGGCTCGCAGCCGCGTGTCGCGGCCGATGCGCTGTGCGAGGCGGGCCGTTTCGGACAAAAGACCGGTGCGGGGTGGTATCGCTACGAAGCGGGCAAGCGCGACCCGATTCCCGATCCGGCCGTGGACGCGATCGTCGAGCAGTTCCGCCGCGAAAGCGGCATCACGCCGCGCAAGATCGGCGAGCAGGAGATCGTCGAACGCTGCATCTACGCGCTCGTGAACGAAGGCGCGCGCATTCTCGAAGACGGCATTGCCGCGCGCGCGTCGGATATCGACGTCGTGTACCTGTCGGGTTACGGCTTCCCGCGTCATCGCGGCGGCCCGATGCTGTATGCGGACACGTTGGGTCTCGCGAATGTCGTACGCGCATTGAAGCGCTTCGCCGCCGAGCCCGGCGCCGAAGCGTGGTGGCAGCCCGCGCCGCTGCTGGTGAAGCTCGCGGATGAAGGCCGCACTTTCAATTGAGGACATCGACATGACCGACGCAGTGATCGTTTCCACCGCGCGCACCGGCCTCGCGAAGAGCTGGAAAGGCGCATTCAACATGACACATGGCGCGACGCTGGGCGCGCACGCGGTGCGGCACGCCGTGGCGCGCGCCGGCATCGATCCGGCCGAGATCGAGGACGTGATCATGGGCGGCACGTTTGGCGAAGGCACGACGGGCGGCAACATCGCGCGCGCAATCGCGCTGCGCGCCGGGTTGCCTGTGACGACGGGTGGCGTGAGCGTGAACCGCTTCTGCTCGTCAGGTCTGCAGACGATCGCCATGGCCGCGCAGCGCGTGATCCTCGAGGGCTCGCCCGCCATTGTCGCGGGCGGGGTCGAGAGCATCTCGTGCGTGCAGAACGAGTCGAACAAGCACATGCGCTTCGATCCGTGGCTCGTCGAGCACAAGCCCGAGCTGTACTGGAGCATGCTGCAGACGGCGGAGACCGTCGCGAAACGCTACGGCATTGCGCGCGAAGCACAGGACGCATACGGCGTGCGCAGCCAGTTGCGTGCAGCGGCGGCGCAAGCGGCTGGCAAGTTCGACGACGAGATCGTGCCGATGACCACGACGATGGCCGTCATCGACAAAGCGAGCGGGCAGCTCGCGACGAAGCAAGTGACGATCGCCTCCGACGAAGGTATTCGCGCGGACACAACGCTCGAAGCGGTGTCGAAGATCCGTCCTGCACTGCCGGGCGGCGTGGTCACGGCGGGCAACGCAAGCCAGTTTTCGGATGGCGCCTCCGCGTGCGTCGTGATGAACGGCCAGCTTGCCGAGCAGCGCGGATTGCAGCCGCTCGGCATCTTCCGCGGCTTCGCGATTGCCGGCTGCGAGCCGGACGAGATGGGCATCGGCCCGGTGTTCGCGGTGCCGCGCGTGCTCGAGCGCGCGGGTGTGAAGATCGAGGACGTGGGGCTGTGGGAACTGAACGAGGCGTTCGCGGTGCAGGTGCTGTATTGCCGCGATACGCTCGGGATTCCTGACGACAGGCTGAACGTGAACGGCGGCGCGATTGCGGTTGGCCATCCGTATGGCGTGTCCGGCTCGCGGCTCGTCGGCCATGCGCTGATCGAAGGCAAGCGGCGCGGCGTGAAGTACGTGATGGTCACGATGTGCATCGGCGGCGGCCAGGGCGCGGCCGGGCTGTTCGAAGTGTGCTGAGCGAAGGAGAACGCGGTGTCGGTGAAGGAACTGTTTCAGCTCGACGGGCGTATCGCGCTCGTCACGGGAGGCTCACGGGGCCTCGGGCTGCAGATGGCCGAAGCGCTCGGCGAACTGGGCTGCAAGGTCGTCATCTCGGCGCGCAAGACCGATGAGCTGGCCGGGGCCGAGGCGCATCTGCGCGGCAGGGGCATCGAGGCGAAGGCGGTCGTCTGCGATCTGCAGAAGTTCGACCGCATTCCCGCGCTCGTCGACGAGGTGCTGTCCGCGCATGGACGCGTCGACATCCTCGTCAACAATGCTGGCGCGACCTGGGGCGCGCCGGCGGAGGACTATCCGGACGAAGCGTGGCACAAGGTCATGAATCTGAACGTGAACGCGCCATTCTTCCTGACGCGCGAGATCGGCAAGCGCAGCATGATTCCGCGCAGGAGCGGAAAGATCGTCAACATCGCTTCGATCGCGGGGCTCAAAGGCATGTCGGGCGGCACAGGCACGATCGCATACAACAGCTCGAAGGCGGCGATGATCCATTTCACGCGCGCGCTGGCGACCGAGTGGGGCCGTTACGGCATTCACGTGAACGCGATTTGCCCGGGCTTCTTCCCGTCGAAGATGACGGCGGACACGCTCGATGCCGTTGGCGAGCAGGTGATCGCGCGCACGCCGTTGCAGCGGCTGGGTGGCGACGAGGACCTGAAGGGCGCGCTCGCGTTTTTTGCGAGCGACGCGTCGCGGCACGTGACCGGCCAGTATCTGGCCATCGACGGTGGGATATCGGCGACATGACGAACGACGCACAAACGAACTTTAGCGGCACGCGGCCGGTCGCGCAGGCCCATGCGTTCGATACCGGGCGGCTAGGCGATTACATGCGCGAGCATGTAGACGGTTTTGCGGGCGCTCTGCACGTCGAGCAGTTCAAGGGCGGGCAGTCGAATCCGACCTTCCTGCTCGAATCTGGGCGCCGTCGCTATGTGATGCGCCGCAAACCGCCGGGTGCATTGCTGCCTTCGGCGCATGCGGTCGATCGCGAGTACCGGGTGATTCGCGCGCTGGCCGGTACTCGCGTGCCGGTCGCACGTGCATATGCACTGTGCGAGGACGCCGACGTGATCGGCACCGCGTTCTACATCATGGAGTACGTCGAAGGGCGTATCTACTGGGACAGCGCGCTACCGGGACTCTCTAGCGCGGAGCGCGGCGCGATGTACGACGAGATGAACCGCGTGATCGCGGCGCTGCATTCGGTCGATCCGGTTGCGGTGGGCCTCGCCGACTATGGGAAGCCTGGTCACTACATCGAGCGTCAGGTAGCACGGTGGACGAAGCAATATCGCGCGGCGGAAACCGAGCGGATCGAAGCCGCCGACTGCCTGATCGCCTGGTTGCCCCAGCACGTGCCGTGCGGGGACGAAAGCCGCATCGTGCACGGCGATTACCGGCTCGACAACGTGATCTTCCATCCGCACGAGCCGCGAATTCTCGCGGTGCTCGACTGGGAGCTCTCGACGCTCGGCCACCCGCTCGCCGACTTCGCGTACCACTGCATGACGTGGCGGATGCCGATGCATCAGGGGCGCGGGCTCGCGGGCATCGATCTCGCCGCGCTCGGCATACCGGACGAGGCGGCCTATTTGCAGCGCTATCTGCAACGCGTGATGCGGACGTCGAACCAGCCGGTGTCGGAGGCGGACTGGGGCTACTACCTCGTGTTCAACCTGTTCAGGCTCGTCGGCATCTTGCAGGGCGTGCATGCGCGCGCGCTGCAAGGCAACGCGTCGAGCGCGCAGGCGCTCGAAGTCGGCAAGCGCACGCGGCCGCTCGCCGATCTGGCCTGGACGCTGGCACAGCAAATCGACGCGGCGCGCTGAGCGACGCAATGACGGGTCGCCGCTCGATGCGCGCGGCCTTCGCAGTGAAAAAAGGACAACACGGATGAATTTCGAGCACTCGAGCAAGGTGAAGGATCTCCAGACGCGACTGACTGCGTTCATGGACGAGCATGTCTATGCGGCGGAACGTCAGTTCGAAGCGGAGATGGACGCGGCACGCAGGACGGGCAACGCGTGGCAGCCCGCGCCGGTCATGGAGACGCTCAAGGAAAAGGCGAAAGCGGCGGGCCTGTGGAATCTGTTCCTCCCCGAATCGCAGTACGGCGCTGGGCTGACGAACCTCGAATATGCGCCGCTGTGCGAGATCATGGGCCGCTCGTCCATTGGCGCGGAGCCGTTCAACTGCTCGGCGCCCGACACCGGCAACATGGAAACCCTCGTGCGCTACGGCAGCGCCGAACAACAGCAAGCGTGGCTCATTCCGCTGCTCGACGGCACGATCCGCTCGGGCTTCGCGATGACCGAGCCCGCCGTGGCTTCGTCGGACGCGACAAACATCGCCGCGCACATCGCGCGCGATGGCGATCACTATGTCATCAACGCGCGCAAATGGTGGACGTCCGGCGCGAACGATCCGCGCTGCAAGATCCTCATTTTCATGGGCAAGACCGCGCCGGACCATCCCGATGCGCACCGCCGCCAGTCGATGATACTCGTGCCGATGGACACGCCGGGCGTGAGCGTGCTGCGCCATTTGCCGGTGTTCGGCTACGACGACGCACCGCACGGCCACGCCGAAGTGCTGTTCGAGAACGTGCGCGTGCCGGTCGGCAATGCGCTGCTCGGCGAGGGGCGCGGCTTCGAGATCGCGCAGGGGCGTCTCGGGCCGGGCCGCATTCACCACTGCATGCGCCTGATTGGGCGTGCCGAGCGCGCGCTCGAAGCCATGTGCCGCCGCGCGAGCTCGCGCGTCGCATTCGGCCGCAGGATCGCCGATTACGGCGTCACGCGCGAGCGCATTGCGCAAGCGCGCATCCTCATCGACCAGGCGCGCTTTCTCGTGCTGCACGCAGCGTGGAAGATGGACACGCACGGCAACAAGGCGGCGCGCAAGGAGATCGCGATGATCAAGGTGGCGGCGCCTGAGATGGCGTGCCAGGTCATCGACTGGGCGATCCAGGTGCATGGCGCGGGCGGCGTGAGCGAAGACTTCGGGCTGGCGCGTGCCTATGCGGGCGCGCGCACGCTGCGTCTTGCCGACGGTCCCGACGAAGTCCATCGCAACGCGATCGCGAAGCTGGAGCTCGGCGCTTACCTGTGACGTGTGACGAAGAAGGGAGCCGAAGCACGCCATGCTGGCCGCCCGATATCGTGACCGCGCCGTGCCATGTCGATGGCCCGAGGAACTCGTGTACGTGCGGATATTAGGGGAAATGCGGATCCGGTTTGAGGCTGGAAGCGCCTGGATTGTAGTCTTTCTGACAATCTCGGAACGTTCGCCGTGTCAATATGGCGACGAGCTTTCCTTACGTCAGACACTTTGGAGACCCTGGGCATGGACCCGTTGACTTATGCTGAAGGTGCGAATGTTCGCTCACATGTTTCGGATGACGAATGGAAATTGCGCGTCGACCTGGCGGCCTGCTATCGACTCGTTGCCCGCTACGGCTGGGACGACCTGGTGTTCACGCATATCTCGGCTCGCGTGCCCGGTCCGGAGCACCATTTTCTGATCAACCCATACGGTGCGCTGTTCGAGGAGATTACCGCTTCGAGCCTGGTGAAGGTGGATCTGAACGGCCGCCCCGTCATGGATACGCCGTTCCCGGTCAATCCCGCCGGATTCACCATTCACAGCGCCATTCACGCTGCCAATGACGACGCAAGATGCGTGCTGCACACGCATAGTTTGCACGGGGTGGCGATCGCCGCGCGGCAGGGCGGTCTGGAGCTGGTATCGCAGCAGGCGTTGTCGATATACCGCACTTTGGGCTACCACGATTACGAAGGAATCGCGGTGCGCGATGACGAAAAGGTCCGGCTTGTCGCCGACCTGGGTAAAAACAAGCTGCTCATCCTGCGCAATCACGGGCTGCTCGCCGTAGGCCGGACGATTCCCGACGCGTTTCTCGCGATGTACACCCTGGAATCGGCTTGTCGAATTCAGGTTCTGGCCGAATCGGGAGGCAAGCCGCTTTCGCTGGTGCCGAAGGCGCTGCTCGAAACAATCGAGGCGGAAAGCAAGATTGCCACGATGGGTTCGTTCGGCGATCTAGCGTGGCCCGCACTGTTGAGAAGACTGGATCGCAAGGATCCGTCTTTCCGTCGTTAGTCGCGCGGGAGGGCAGCCGGGAACGGCGGGCCGGCAAGGTAGTTCGCCAAAAGAATTTGACCGCTTCATGAAGCCGGTATCGAAACTGGAAGCGTTACTGAATGAGGAGACTTGATGATGATCGTTGATTTGGCGGAAATTCTTGCTTGCGCCGGGCAAGCCGGGAGTCGCAAACATGACTAAGCGCGCCACCTTTTCTCACATCAGTCAAGGCACCTCCGAGGACTGGGCTGCAATCGGCGAGGAATTCAAGCCGTACGCCGCGGCGCTTGCCGAGCGCGTACTCGGTCATCTTCAAATTTTGCAGGGGGATTACGGCGGCTTCCCGGTTGACCGGCTGGTACATTGCCTGCAGACCGCGACGCTCGCACATCGCGATGGCCGCGACGAGGAGTACGTGGTCTGCGCGCTGCTGCACGATATTGGCGATACGCTGGGGAGCTACAATCACGCGGATATTGCCGCTGCCATACTCAAGCCCTTCGTCAGTTCGGAAAACCTGTGGATGGTGCAGCATCACGGCGTATTCCAGGGCTACTACTTTTTCCATCATCTTGGCCTGGATCGCAATCTTCGCGACCGTTTCGGCGATCAGCCGGAACTCTTCCAGCGCACCGCTGAATTCTGCGAAAAATATGATGCTCCGGCTTTCATGGAGGACTACGACGCATTGCCACTGTCATTCTTCGAACCCATGGTCACGCGCGTGTTCGCCCATCCGCGCCATTCGATGTATGTAAAGCACACGGAGCAATAGAGAAAAACTCGGTGCTATTGCAATCCTCAGCCGAAAACGCGATGAAAGGGCAAGTGCCCACACATAGTGGGCGCCCGGGACTCTGTGCTAGAGTCGGGCACTGACCACTTCCGGGCCGCCATCGCGCATGGAACCCAAGATCCCTGGCGGCTTTCATCAAGCGCTCGTAAGCGCTACGGTGTTCCTCTCCGGCACCACGCTTGCCTACCTCAAGTTTTTCGTGGTGGATGCATCGTCGCAACGATGGTCGCTCTTCGCGGCCATCAGCGCGCTGATCGCTTTCTGCGCGATGATCCTGCAGGTCGCCACGCTTTATCGCGCTTTGCAAATTGAAAACGACGATCCTCGAACGTTCTCACGGACTGTGCGTGTGCTGATGTCGAGCATGTGGTGCCTGATCGTCAGCGGCCTCAGTCTCGTCGTCGCCCAATGGTGGCAACCGCTGCCGGCGCTCACGCACTGGATGAACAGTTAGTCGGCGAGAGGGACTTGAGCAACGAGCAAGTCCCTCTCGTCGTAAGCCATGGCTACCAGTTGGTGTGCCTGGTGTATCTCCTCAATCCGGCGCTATCGGCCCATCCCATCCACCGCCCAATGCCTTGTTCAACGCGATGTAGTCGGTGGTGATGCGAACACGGCTTTGGATCAGGGCGTCTTGTGCAGCGAACAGTGCGCGCTCGGCAATGAGCAGATCGAGATAGCTGGTCGAGCCCGAACGGTACAGCGCGTTAGCAATCGTCGACGCTTCGCTATAGGAGTCGGCGGAGTGCTGAAGGCCCTCCGCGCGCTCAGTCTCGCCCGAGAGCGTCACACTGGCGTTTTCGACATCCTGCAAGGCTGCCAGCACAGCGGCGTGATAAGCGATGAAGGATTGATCGCGTTGCGCATCGGCGATCTCCACAGCGGCTTTCAGGCGGCCTGCGTCGAACAGGGGGATGGTCACCGAAGGCCCGATTGACCAGCCGATCGACGAATGCCGCGCGAGATCGCCGAACTGGGTGCCAGTTGTGCCGAGCGAGCCAACGAGGGTCACGCGCGGGTAGCGATTGGCCTGGGCCTCGCCCACGCGCGCCGTGCTCTGCGCATAACGCCGTTCGGCGGCCCGCACGTCCGGGCGCGAGAGCAGCACGTCGGCGGGCACGCCGAGCGCAACGGGCAGCGGCGGTGTGGGCACATCCTGCGCCTGCTGCATGCGCGCAAGCAGCGCGCGTGGAGGCTTTCCGGTCAGTACGGACAGGCTGTGCACGGTCTGCGCATAAGCGGCTTCAAGCGCGGGAATCTCGGCGAGCGTCGCCTGAGCCTCGCCTGCCGAATTGGCAACGTCGAGCCCGGAGGTCGAGCCGGCGGTGTAGCGAACGCGGGCGAGACGCGCGGTTTCCTCCTGCGAGTGTGCCGTGGCGCGGGCGAGCGCGAGGCGAGCCTGGTAGCCGCGCGCTTCGACGTAGCGCGTGGTTACGTCGCCGATGAGCGTCAGCAGGGTGGAACGCAGATCCCACTGAGCCGCATCGAGGCCTTCACCCGCTGCTTCGAATGCATGTTGTCTCGCGCCGAAGAGATCGATTTCCCAACTGGCGTCGAAGCCGGCCTGAAAGAGATGAGTTCGACTGCCAGGTGATGCGGTGCCGGACTCAGGTGTCGAAGACAGTCCGGCGATGGCATTCGGTCCGGCACCCGCACGCGTATATGCCGCGGTGCCGTTGAGCGACGGATAGCGCGCGCTGTCGCTCTGGTTTGCGAAGGCGCGTGCCTCGCGGATACGCGCGGCAGCCGTGGCCACGTCGAGGTTGCCGCGCACGGCTTCGTCGACTAACGCGTTGAGCAGGGGATCGTTCAGGCGCAGCCACCATTGGTGGAGATCCGGCTGTGCGGCCGTTGCTCCGGCTTGCGTGCTCCATTGGGCGGGCACGTCGGCGTGCGGGGCCTGGTAGCGCGGGCCAACGGCGCAGCCCGCGAGCAGCGCGCCGGCGCCGAGAGCCAGCAGCGCGGCCGCCCGTTGCACGTTCGGTATGAATTTGGGGAGATGCATGATCGTGAGCTGGATTGCGTTCATGAGCGTTTGCCCTTGACGGCCTTGCGTACGGCCACATAGAGCAGTGGTGCAAAGAAGACGCCGAGCACGGTTGCCGCGAGCATGCCGCCCATCACGCCGATACCGATCGCATTCTGCGCCCCGGAGCCGGCGCCTTTCGCGATTGCGAGCGGCAGCACGCCAAGGATGAAGGCGAACGACGTCATGAGAATCGGCCGCAGGCGCAGTCGCGCGGCATCGAGTGTCGCTTCGATGAGGCTGGCCCCCTGCGCTTCGCGCTCCAGCGCGAATTCGACGATCAGAATCGCGTTCTTGGCGGCGAGACCGATGGTCGTGAGCAGGCCCACCTTGAAGTAGATGTCGTTGGTCTGACCGCACAGCAGCGCCGCAAGCAGTGCCCCGGCCATGCCGATAGGCACGGTGAGCATCACCGCTAGCGGAATCGACCAGCTCTCGTACAGCGCAGCGAGACAAAGGAACACGATTAGCACAGAGATCGCATAAAGGGCGCTTGCCTGGTCGCCCGAAAGGCGTTCTTCATACGAGAGCCCTGTCCACTCATGGCGGACGCCCGGCGGCAGTTGCTTCACCAGCCGGTCTATTTCGCTCATCGCCATGCCTGAACTCACGCCCGGCGCGGCCTCGCCCTGAATTTCGACCGCGGACACACCGTTGTAACGCTCGAGACGCGCCGGACCCAGGGTCCATCGCCCCGTGGCGAACGAAGCGAACGGCACCATCGTGGCTTGCGCATTGCGGACGTGCCAGCCGTCGAGATCGGCCGGTTGCATGCGGAAATCGGCGTCGGACTGCACATAGACGTGCTTGACGCGGCCTCGGTCGATGAAGTCGTTCACGTAGTCGCTGCCCCAGGCCACCGAGAGCGTGTTGTTGATGTCGGCGAGGTTCAGGCCGAGCGCGCTCGCCTTGGCCTGATCGATATCCACGGAAAATTGTGGCGCCGGTTCCTGCCCCGTGGGCCGCGTGTTGGCAAGCACCGGGCTACGCGCCGCTGCGCCCAGCAACTGGTCGCGCAGTTGCGCGAGCCGTTCGCGTCCTGCTCCATGGGTGTCCTCCAGGTAGAAGTCGAAGCCGTTGGAGGTGCCCATGCCATCAATGGCAGGGGGGAGAAGCGCATAGACCTGCGCATCGCCGATGGCGGCGAATGCGGCGCTCGCGCGCTGTGCGACTTCCTGCGCCGAGAGATTCGGTGCATGCCGTGTGTCGAAGTCCTTAAGGCGCACGAACACCATGCCCGCGTTCTGTCCCGAGCCGCCGAAGCCATAGCCCTCGATCGCCATGACGCCTTCCACCGCGTCCATCTCCTCGTGCAGGTAATAGCGCGTGACCTTGTCGAGCACATCGCGCGTGCGAGCGGCCATCGCGCCGGGGGGCAACTGCACGGCGGTGAGCAGAATGCCCTGGTCCTCAACGGGTAGAAACGAAGTTGGCAGGCGCATGAACATCCAGCCCGTCGCAACGACGAGTGCCACGAAGATCGCGAGAAAGCGCTTGCTGCGCGCGAGCACGCCGCTCACGCCGTGGCGATACACAAGTGAGCCGCGATCGAAGCCGCGGTTGAACCAGGCGGCAAAGCCACGGCTTGCGCCGTGCACCGAGGGGCGGCGCAGAATGGTGGCGCACAGGGCCGGCGTGAGGATGAGCGCGACGGCCACCGAAAGTAGGGGTATGAGCATGATAAGCGTTTATCCTCTGCGGCGCATAAGTGCTTATCATGTCGGCACCCCTGAACCAGCCGAAGAGCACCGCGTTCCTGAGCGGCTCCATTTTGCCGGCATCCGGCACGCTCGAGAAGCTACGCTTCCAGAACTTCGAAGTGAACGGCAAATATCAGATCGCGCCCGTGGCGTTCGTCGGCGCGGAATACGTGTACACGCCGGCCAATTACGACTCGACATCGGGCGGCCACCGGCCCGTATATCAGACGGCCGGCCTGATGGCGGACTACAACCTGTCGAAGCGCACCGACCTGTATGCGCAGGCGGACTACGTGCATGTGGGCGGCGACAAGACCGGGACGGCGCTGGACTACGCGCTGGTACCCGGCGCGACTGGCCCGTCGTCGACCCGCAACCAGGCGATCGTCCGGCTCTCGATTCGGCACAAATTCTGATCTGAATGGCAGCGGCGAGCCTCGGGACGTGCGGTACCTGAAGTTTGCCGCGCGACGCCTGGGAGTTTCTTCAAGGAATACGGGAACGTGATAGATAAAACCATTACGTCGATCGCCGACGCCGTTGCCGACGTCAGAAGCGGGGCGACAGTGCTGATTGGTGGATTCGGCAATGCGGGTATGCCTACGGAGCTGGTAGAAGGCGTACTTGAGACAGGCGTGGCCGATCTGACTATTGTCTGTAACAACGCGGGAAATGGCGATCGCGGACTCGCGGCGCTTCTGGCGGCGGGGCGCGTCCGGAAAATTATCTGCTCGTTTCCGCGCGCGGCCGACTCGTATGTGTTCGATCGACTGTATCGTGCTGGCGAGATCGAGCTCGAGATAGTACCGCAAGGCACGCTCGCCGAACGCATGCGCGCGGCGGCCGCAGGAATCGGCGGCTTCTATACGCCGACCGCTTACGGCACGCAATTGGCCAAGGGCAAGGAGACGCGGGTAATCGACGGCCGTCCGCATGTGTTCGAGACCCCGCTGCATGGCGACGTGGCGCTCATCAAGGCATATCGGGGGGATCGGTACGGCAATCTCGTGTATCGCAAGACGGCACGCAATTTCGGCCCGGTGATGGCATCGGCGGCCACGCTGACGATCGCGCAGGTCAACGAGATTGTCAACGTTGGCGATCTGGATCCGGAAGTCATCACTACTCCTGGGATTTTCGTGCAGCGCGTGGTGAGGGTTAGCGCGAACGTCCCGGTTGCGATGTGACGGCCGGTGCGCTGGGTGCAGCGTCGTGTACGTCAACCCGGTGTGAGCACATGGGACAGCACCTCACCCGTGGTAGCTGAACAACCCGGCTTCAGAGCCTGCCCGCGCGTCTTCCTTTCAACTCGAGTGTTGGCCGATACTCTCGTCAGCGAATTCGACAAGAGTCAGCAGGGCCCCCCCTACCCAACGGCATTATTGGGTCGCACGCTGGGGCGCCCCCTTGATGTGTGATGTAGATCCGTTTGCAATCCAAAGGGCGTCCACATAGGCCAGTCTAAGTATAAACGAGTATATTGTCATTATGACAAATTACTCACTAAAATGCTTCCACTGTCACCCCTCACACGATGCCGCAATGAATGCCTCGTTTGCCGTTAGCGCGATGAATCAGCACACCGTTCACGTCGGCGCGCGCCGGATCTTTCTTTCGGAGGTCGGTCGCGGCCCGGTCGTATTGATGCTTCACGGCGGTGGTCCGGGGGCATCGGGTATGTCCAACTACGTGAAGAATATCGAGGCTCTGGCGTGTCACTTTCGCGTCCTTGTGCCAGATATGCCTGGTTACGGCAGGTCGTCAAAGGGCCTGGATCGAGGTGATCCATTTGGCGATCTGGCGACCAGCATGCTTGGGATGCTGGATCAGATCGGCGTCTCGCGAGCACATCTGATCGGAAATTCGCTGGGCGGCGCGTGTGCCTTGCGTATGGCACTGGAGCGTCCGGATAACGTTGGCCGACTGGTGCTGATGGGCCCTGGGGGAGTTGATACGACTCGCCAATTGCCGACCCAGGGATTGAGGCGGTTGCTGGGATATTACAAGGGGGACGGGCCCACGTTGGAAAAGCTCGCCACGTTCATCCGCAGCGACCTCGTCTATGACGGCAGTCGGGTTCCCGAGGCGCTGATTGCCGAGCGCTACAAATCCAGCATCGATCCGGACGTATTGGCCAGCCCGCCTTTACTCGGTCCCAAAGGAATTCCACAGTTCAGAAAGCTGGATTTCACCCGCGATCCGCGCCTGTCCTCCCTGCGGAACCCGACGCTGGTGCTGTGGGGCACTGAGGACAAGGTTAACCGTCCGAGTGGAGCAAATTCGTTGCAGCGACGCATGCGCAATTGCGATGTCTATATGTTCAGCAAGACTGGACACTGGGTGCAGTGGGAGCGAGCAGACGAGTTTAATTCCGCGGTACGGACGTTCCTCACTCAAGAAGATGCCTGACCAGGTGCAACCATAGTGCCCGTAGCCTGATGAGCATTTTTGCGGCACGTTTGCCGCTCATGATTGCGCACACCGATCTTGTAGCGACCCGGCTTACCCATTCCGTATAGCTCGAATAAGCATGCCAGATTATTTCTACTGCCATTGCCGCGTCGAGTGCTGTAGTCGCCGGTTTGCGTAGCAGTGCCGCCGCGCGTTCGACATGCTGTCGCATCTGATAGTCGGTGATGCTCCCGCCGGCCGCTTCTCGAAAGATGCGAGTGAGTTGACGCCGCGATATGGCGAAGCGCCAGGTAATCGCGTCGAGGTCAAGGCACTTGGTGAGCATCGCATTGATGTATTCGACGATCTACGCCACCAGAATTTCACGGTTGGTCGCTTGCGGTGCGAACACTACGTTCGATTCGAGCACCGCTTCGATACACGCGGAAGCGACGAGCCGGTCGATCATCTCGCCGCGATAGCGCGCGAAGGCCTCCGGTTGGCACGAGCGTTCCCGCATCGCATGCAACTGCTACGCCCGAATCAACGATGACGTTGGCACGCTTACCCGAAACGATGCGCTGCGCGGTCGCTTTGCCGAGCGCGCAATATGCCCCTGTGCCTTGCGCTCACAGAACGACACGAAGCCCCCCTCAGCATAGATCGCCGTATGGCGATGGTCGACGCCGTCGCTCTTCGTCTTGTGGAGGATACCCGGTTCGAGGACGGCCAGCACACACGGCGCGAGACGCTGCTCGCGTTCATTCGATTCGGTATGCAGCGCGAGCGACCCGAGCTTCGGCAAGAGAAACATGTATTCGTCGTGTTCGTGCCATTCGGTCCGGCAGCCGGGAATCGTGACATGACGCACCGCCGTGATGTGCCCGGCGGGAATGTGCGAGGAAGTGTTCGAATACGGCATATTCAGCACCACCGCTCCGCAAAAGGACATGAATTCGCCCTGATTGCGGCCGCCGATGTCGCATTGCCGGCCTGGCCCGATCCGGCGAGAAGAAAATGCGCGTACAGGCGATTCCGAGGCTTTCGCGAGGAGCCCGATGCGCGCAGTCGCGGCCTTTCACGGGCACGAGAACGCCTTCGTGCTACGGCCGCAGGACGACGCGCACGATTTCCGTTTCCACTTCGTCATGCCCCATCGCGAAATGGAGATGTGCGGCCACGTGTCGCCTGGCGCTCTGTGGCTGCTGCGCCGCTGGATGTCCAGCGCGACGCGCATCGCGCCGTTGAGCGGAACCGTCGACGCGCGCTTCGACCCATCGGCACGGCACATACACGTTAGCCAGGTCAGCTCGTAACACCGCGCATCCAGGGGGGGAAGGCAGAGGTTCCCAACACGTTTCCGGACAGACAAACGTGCCATTGGATCGAAACTCCTGGTGTGGATTGGGGTTAACGACAAATGTGTCGGAACGAGATTCATGTCGTAATGAGACTATTGTCATTATTACGGGAGCAAGCTCGGGATGCGCATGGCATGTCCGACTTGTCGGGCGATGTAAGGCGGGTTCCTGAACGGAGACATGATGGCCGGAAAGCACGCACAGCAATTTCCCGGGGCGGGTGCCCATGACTGCCAGAGACGCGCGTCGCTGCCCAGCGACGGCAGGGAAGCACCTGCTCGCGCTAACGACGGCTTTCACTTGAAGGGGGGTGGAGGTAACTGTCGGCAAACACGATATCCCGCAGACGACCTTGACGGGTTCGCGACGCCGTGCGCAACGGTGTCGCCCGCTGGTGCCTGCGGACGGTTCCTGTTCGCGGGAGATCTGGACGGAGGCGTTGACGCATGATTACGCATGATGCGCTGGTCGTGATTGCTGGAGCCGGTCCCGTCGGGATGTGCACGGCGATCGAACTGGCAAGGCGCGGCCATCAGGTCGTCGTCGTCGAGGCGAGGGAGAAGGATGTTGCGCCAAGTGCCAAGTGCAACACGGTAGCCTCGCGGACTCTCGAGGTTTTCAGGCGCTTTGGTATAGCGGATGAGGTACGCGGGACAGGGTTGCCGGATGACTTCCCGACCGATATCGTTTTTTGTACGTCTATCAGTGGTCATGAGATGACGCGTATCGGGATGCCTTCCCGAGCCGAGCGTACGCAACCGGGATTCCCGGACAGCCACTGGCGTACGCCCGAGCCGCAGGTTCGAGTTTCGCAGCTTTATCTCGAGCCCATCCTTTCGGCGCTGATGCACCGCACCTCCGGCATCACCGTCCTCTATGGCACATCGGTCGAGACATATCAACAGGATGACTCGAGCGTCTCGATTTCTTGCCGTCGAAGCGACGGATCTCCTGTCATGCTTCGCTCCCGATATCTCATCGGCGCCGATGGTGGTCGAAGCGTGGTACGGAAGATCATGGGGACAAGGCTCGTGGGCGCAGCGGAGCTCGCCCGGACTCGCACGTCCCTGATCCGCGCTCCCGGGCTTATCCAGTTGTGGGGAAATCGCCGTCCCGCGTGGATGAGCTGGATCGCAAACCACAAGGTTCGGGGGAACGTCGTCGCGATTGACGGTAGGGACACGTGGTTGGTTCACCGCACGCTCCCGCATGGCGTCGACAATTTTGATGCCCTGGACCTGCGGCAGTCGATCTGCGATGTGCTCGGAGTGGGACTGGATTTCCAGTTTGAAATCCTCAACCACGAGGACTGGGTGGGCAGGCGTATGGTCGCAGAGCGCTTGCGCGAGCGGCGAGTCTTTCTCGCTGGCGATGCTGCGCATCTCTGGGTGCCGTTCGCAGGCTATGGCATGAACGCAGGCATTGCCGACGGCGTGAACCTGGCATGGCTGTTGTCAAACGTGCTTGATGGGTGGGCAGACCCGGGCATGCTGAACGCGTACGAGGCCGAAAGGCATCCGATCACTGACCAGGTATCCCGCCTGGCGATGCAAAGCATGCTCGACATGGTCGAGACACTCGGCAAAAACCGCGTGCCGGTAGCGCTGAGTTCACGTCTGAACCCGGTAGGAGTTGCGATGCGTACGGCGATGGGCGCAAAACTGCATCAGCTCAATGTTCCGCAGTTCGCGCCCGAGGGCCTTAATTTCGGCTATTACTATTCCAGCTCGCCCATCATCCAGTACGACGCAGACCAGGCCCCAGGCTACTCGATGGGTGGTGTCACGGCGTCCACTGTCCCTGGCTGCCGGCTGCCGCACTTCTGGCTCGAAGCGGGGCGATCGTTGTACGACGAGCTGGGCCCCGTCTACACGCTTTTGCGCTTCGATCGGTCGATCGATGTCTCCAGTCTCGTCACGGCGGCCCAGACTGCGGGCATGCCATTGAAGGTTCTGGATCTTCGAGCACCGCAGGAGGTGGCGTACCAGCACAAGTTGATGATCGTTCGTCAGGATCAGCATGTGGCATGGCGAGCCAATGAGCTTCCTGCCCGCCTCGACGGACTGATCGCCGTTCTCACCGGGAAAGCGGAGCCAGTGAAGGGCGACCGGCAACCACATGGTTCGATCTTCGGAAAATCCCGGCTGGGCTACGTATTGATCGAATCCAGTCGTCTCGACGAATGGAGGAAATTTGCCACGGATGGCCTGGGCATGCATGTCGAAAGTGCCGAAGGTGGCGCTCTTGCCTTCCGGTTGGACGCTCATCAGCGCCGCATCGTCGTGCGACCGGGGGAGGCCGAAGACGTGACCGCGTTGGGCTTTGAGGTCGACGGCGACGATACGCTGGGAGAAATTCGCCGGCGTCTCGGTGAGCGCGGCGTCACGTTGCGACGAGGTACGGAAGAAGAAGCGCGTCTGCGTGGTGTCGAGAGCTTTCATACATTTCATGGTCCCAAGCGCCTGCAGATCGACCTCTATACGCGGCCGGTGTTGTCGAACGATTCGCTGCATATGCACGTCAGCGGATTCTCGACAGGAGCCGCCGGCATCGGGCATGTGGCGATCGTGACCCGGGAGCCCGACGCATTCCAGGACTTCTGGGAGACAGTTTTCGATGCGCGTATCTCCGATCACATCGAAGACAAGGTCGGCGGCACGGTGATGGATTTCACGTTCCTCCGTATCAACGAACGTCACCACAGTATTGCGGTTGCCTCTACCCGGGGGCGCCGGCTCGATCCAATGCGTACCCGGATTCACCACCTCAACCTGCAGGCTGAAAGCCTGGATGATGTCTCGGCTGCCTATCTTCGCTGCAAGCAATTGGGCTACTCGATTGCGAACGCGATCGGCCAGCATCCCAACGATCGGGAGCTGTCGTTCTATGTCGTTACGCCTTCTGGCTTCGAGATGGAGCTCGGCTGGAACCCGATCACCGTGGACGAAACGTCATGGCGATCCACGACGTACCGTGGCATCAGCCTTTGGGGGCACTTCAAGGAAAACCAGTCGCTGGCAATGACGCTCAAGCAGTTCCGACGCGCCGTCTCGTCGCTGAGGGAAAAAGAATACGTCGTAGGCAAGCCCGAATAACAACAGGAGATACGAAATGAGCGATTCGAAATTTGTGCATGGCGTTCACGACGGCAAAGCATGGTCGATTCACTACACGGTTGAAGGAGATGGCCCGGCACTAATCCTCCTTCACGGGGGAGGTCCGGGTGCAACCGGCGTGAGCAACTACAGCCGCAATATCGCGCCGTTGGCGGAGCATTTCACCGTCTACGCAATCGACATGCCGGGCTGGGGGCGCTCTTCGAAAAATCTGCAGATATTCGGCACACCGAATCCATTCGTGAACGGCGCGCGCGCGTTGAAGGCGTTCATGGACGAGCTGGGAATCGGCAAGGCGCACCTGATCGGGAATTCGTTTGGTGGCGCGGTCGCCTATTACATGGCGATGGAGTATCCGGAAGCGGTCGACCGCCTGGTTGCCATGGGGCCCGGAGGGGCTTATCTCGAAGGGCAAGGTCCGACCGAAGGCATCATGCAACTGCTGACTTATTACAGCGGTGAAGGGCCTTCGCGCGAGAAGCTTGGCGCCTTCCTTCACAACCTCGTCTATGACACATCGGTGTTGACGCCCGAGCTGATAGAGCAGCGATTCACAGCGAGCAACGACGCTGAGATCGCTGCGAATCCCCCGCTGACACTCCCGCCCGCCGGGCCGCCGCCGCGGCAGTTCTATCTGAGCGAGGATGCTCGACTCGGCACGCTGCCGCATCGCTGTCTGCTGATCTGGGGGCAGCAGGACAAGGTCAATTTGCCCGCTGGCGTACAGAGCTTCAGGTCGGTTCCGAATCAGGACGTTGTGCTCTTCGCGCAATGCGGTCACTGGGCGCAATGGGAGCAGGCCGCCAAGTTTAACCCGCTGGTTACGTGGTTCCTGAAACAGGCCTGAGCGGGCGTCGGATGACTACAAGTTCCTTTGACTATGATGTGGCGATTGTCGGATATGGCCCAACCGGCGTTTCCGCCGCCAACTTCCTTGGTGCATACGGGATCCGATGCGTGGTCATGGAGCGCGATCGGGAGATCTATCCTCGCGCGCGGGCGGTCACTGTCAACGACTGGACGTTGCGCTGCTATCAGTCGGTCGGACTTGCCGACGAACTGCTAAAGGTGATGGATCCCATGACGGAGATGCGATGGCGCACGTATGCCGGCAAGGACTTGATGCGCATGAAGGTCCCCGATCCGGAAATGGGTCTGCCTGTCGCCTCGATGATCTATCAACCGGCCATGGAGCAGGTGTTGCGCGCCGGCGTGGAGCGCTTTGCATCCAGAGTCGAAGTGCGGTTCGGCCAGGAAGTGACTTTGCTCCGGTCGGTTGGCGCCGGGTCGGAAGTGAGTTTTCGCGATGTGGATACCGGTGTGCAACGATGTCTCACGGCCCGCTACGTTCTTGCGTGTGATGGTGGATCGAGCAACGTGCGAACCCAGTTGGGAATCCCGTTAGAGGGTTCCACCACCGATACGAAATGGGTGGTGATCGACGTGCGCGTGAAGCGGTGGTGGCCCGAGCGTCATCTGCTTACGTTCTGGTCGGATGCAAAACGTCCGGTTGTCGATATTCCGCTGGCGCTGGGCAATCACCGCTGGGAATTTCCGCTTGCCGAGCACGAATCGGAAAAGGACTTCTCGACTCACGACCAGTTGTGGACACTGCTTGCCACGATGGGCGTGACGCCCGAGAACATCGAGATCCATCAGCACGCGTTCTACAAGCACCACGTGCGACGGGCGCAGCGGTGGCGGAGCGGTTCGGTATTCCTGCTTGGAGACGCCGCGCACCTGATGCCGCCCTGGGCAGGCTCAGGCATGCAGTCCGGTATTCGCGACGCGTTCAATTTGTGCTGGAAGATTCGGGAGGTCCTCGGAGGTCGCCTTCCCGAAAGCATTCTCGATAGCTACGAGGCAGAGCGCGCGCCGAACGTGGCGTTCGTGACAGCAGAATCCGAGCGACTTGGACGAATTATCAAGCGGCAGATGACCGCAGCCGAGAAGTTTGACGCGGTCCACCGACTCATCCGGAAAGCGTTGCACATGCGGGACCTGCCGCAGCCGTTGGCAGGTTTGCCTGCACTTGACGCAGGCTGGATGAGTGCGGTGCCGACGAAGACGAATCTGGTCGGAAAAATGCCACCTCAGCCACGCGTTGCCGACGTGCGTGGAAGACAGGGACGCCTCGATGACTTCCTTGGCATGGGATTCGTTCTGGTAGGCGACGGCGTAGATCCGGCCGAGTTGCTGTCCGGGTCACAGCAGGCGGCGTGGGCCGCACTCAATTCGCGCTATATCGCTTTGAGGGAGGGCTCGCAGGGCGCCACCTCCGAAAATGAGCTGATTGATCTTGACGGTTCATTCCTGGACTGGATGCGCGCCCGCAATACGAAGTGCGTGGCGCTACGACCCGACCGATTCGTCGTCGCCGCAGACGATGCGCTTAACGTGCCGGTGTTACCGCCAGCGTCGATGGAGGCCAGATATCCCGCGCGTTCGTCGGTGTCGATGCCGGCTGCCGTCTCGTCAAGTCCGGACCGGGCATGAGCATTGACGACGTCTGATGGCAGCGCCAGCCGATGATGGTCCGCTTGCCAGGGCAGAGGTAGGCGCGATCGGCCCGTCAAGACCTTCCCGGCTTTCGCAGCGCGCGATGCGTCACTTCCTGCCGCCTCCGTCGTATCGAAGCGAACAGGGGTTCGGCACTGAAGGGGACACCGGAGGCTTCGGTACAAAATTTGAAATGAACAGGAGAGCTGACGTGACCAATCCCGGACTTGCGGAAGTGCTCGCCGCGCGACTGCGCGCAGCCGAAGCGTCGCGCCAAACGATCGAGCCGGTGCGCGGCCAGATTGCTCCGGACGACATGGCGACCGCCTACGCCGTGCAGCAGGCCAACGTGGACCTGCGTGTGGCGAATGGCGAGCGCATCGTGGGCCGCAAGATCGGCCTCACGTCGCCCGCGGTGCAGCAGCAGCTAGGCGTCGGCCAGCCCGACTTCGGCGCGCTGTTCGCCTCGATGGCCTGCGGCGACGCCGAAGCGATTCCGCTCTCGCAGCTGATCCAGCCGAAGGTGGAAGCGGAAATCGCGCTCGTGCTGGAGCACGATCTCACGTTTGAGAAGCACACCTTCGTCGACATCCTGCGCGCCAGTGCTTATGCGCTTGCGGCCATCGAAGTGGTGGACAGCCGGATACGGAACTGGGATATCCGCTTCGTCGATACGGTTGCCGATAACGCGTCGAGCGCGCGCTTCGTGGTGGGCAGCCGCCCTGTGCCGCTTTCGCAGATCGATTTGAGCGCCTGCGCGATGGAGCTTTCGCGCGATGGCGAGGTGCTTTCGCGCGGCAACGGCGCGGCGTGCCTCGGCAATCCGCTCAACGCCGCCGTGTGGCTCGCCGACCGCATGGTGCAGCTCGGCACGCCGCTGCGCGCGGGCGACGTGGTGCTCACCGGCGCGCTCGGCCCGATGGTGGCCGTGAAGGCACCGGGCACCTATACCGCGCAGATCGAAGGCCTCGGCAGCGTTCGCGCGGCATTCACCGCCTGAAACAGGGGACTACAGATGGCTTCGGAAAAGCTCAGGGCCGCGATCATCGGCTCCGGCAACATCGGCACGGACCTGATGATCAAGATCATGCGCCACAGCCGGCACCTGGAGATGGCGGCGATGGTCGGCATCGACCCGGACTCGGACGGCCTCGCGCGCGCGGCGCCTCTGGGCGTGGCGACCACGCACGAGGGCGCGGAAGGCCTCACGCGCCTGCCCGTCTTCGACCAGATCGACTTCGTGTTCGATGCGACCTCCGCCGGCGCGCATGTGAAGAACGACGCGCTGCTGCGCGCGCTCAGGCCCTCGATCCGCGTGATCGACCTCACGCCCGCCGCGATTGGCCCGTACTGCGTGCCGGTCGTGAACATCGACGCGCATATCGATGCACCGAACGTCAACATGGTGACGTGCGGCGGCCAGGCCACGATTCCCCGTGGTCGCCGCGGTGTCGCGTGTGGCGAAGGTTCACTACGCGGAGATCGTCGCCTCGATCAGCAGCAAGTCGGCGGGCCCCGGCACGCGCGCGAACATCGACGAGTTCACCGAAACGACTGCGAAGGCGATTGAAGTGGTGGGCGGCGCCGCGAAGGGCAAGGCGATCATCGTGCTGAACCCGGCCGAGCCGCCGGTGATGATGCGCGACACCGTCTACACCCTTTCGGATCTGGCCGACCGCGAGAAGATCGAGCAGTCGATAGAAGAGACCGTCGCGAAGGTCCACGCCTACGTGCCGGGCTATCGCCTGAAGCAGAAGGTGCAGTTCGACGAGATTCCCGCGAGCGCGCCGCTGAACATTCCGGGCCTCGGCAAGTTCAGCGGCCTGAAGACTTCGGTGTTCCTCGAAGTTGAGGGCGCCGCGCACTATCTGCCCGCTTACGCTGGCAACCTCGACATCATGACTTCCGCTGCGCTCGCCACCGCCGAACGCATGGCGCAAACGCTGCTCAGCGTAGAAGGAGCGTAAAGCGATGAGCAAGAAACTCTATATCTCCGACGTGACGCTGCGCGACGGCAGCCACGCCATTTGCCACCAGTATTCGATCCAGAACGTGCAGGACATCGCCCGCGCGCTCGACCGGGCGAAGGTGGACAGCATCGAGGTTGCCCACGGCGACGGCCTGCAAGGTTCGAGCTTCAACTACGGCTTCGGCGCGCACAGCGCCCTCGAATGGATAGAGGCCGTGGCCGACGTGGTCACGCACGCAAAGATCGCTACGCTCCTCTTGCCCGGCATCGGCACGATCCATGACCTGAAGGCCGCGTACAACGCGGGCGCGCGCATCGTGCGCGTGGCCACGCACTGCACGGAAGCCAATATTTCGAAGCAGCACATCGAATACGCACGCGAACTGGGCATGGACACCGTCGGCTTCCTGATGATGAGCCATATGACCACGCCGGAAAACCTCGCTGTCGAAGCGAAGAAGATGGAAAGCTACGGCGCGACCTGCATTTACGTCGTCGATTCGGGTGGCGCACTCACGATGAACGACGTGCGCGATCGCTCCCGTGCGGTGAAGGCCGTTTTGAAACCCGAAACGCAGACGGGCATGCACGCGCACCACAACCTGTCGCTTGGCGTGGCGAACTCGATCGTCGCCGTGGAAGAAGGTTGCGACCGCATCGATGCATCGCTTGCGGGCATGGGTGCTGGAGTGGGCAATGCGCCACTCGAAGTGTTCATCGGCGCGGCGGAACGCATGGGCTGGAACCACGGACCGACCTCTACACGCTGATGGATGCCGCCGACGACATCGTGCGCCCGCTGCAGCACCGCCCGGTTCGCGTGGACCGCGAAACGCTCGCGCTCGGCTATGCAGGTGTGTATTCGAGCTTCCTGCGCCACTCGGAGGTGGCCGCGAAGAAGTACGGCCTGAAGACGGTGGACATTCTCGTCGAACTGGGCAGGCGCCGGATGGTGGGCGGCCAGGAAGACATGATCGTCGACGTGGCGCTCGATCTGAACGTGGGACGTTAGCTGCTCGCTACAGCGTGTAGCTCAGGATGTTCCACAAGGCGCTTAACTGGACGACGCCACAAACGTTGCCATGGCTGTGGCCACCGGGCCCCGCGCGTCGTCATGCTTCCATAGTTCGGCGCGGCAAAACGCGATCGATTTCCCGCTGCGCACGATCTCCCCGGTCGCCCGATACCTGCCGGCCGGCGCGGCACGGAGAAACGCTGTCGTCAGATCGACCGTCGCGCAAGTGCCGCTGTCGCCGAGACGGGCGAGGACTGAAAAAGCCATCGCAAAGTCGAGCATGCCGGCGACCGCACCGCCCTGAAGCACACCGGTTCCCTGAATGAAGATTTCCGCGGGGTTGAACTCCAGGTCGAGTCGACCTTGCTGCGGATCGGCAGCGACAATATGCGTACCCAAGGCGATCGCCATCGGATTGGAGAGCACAGGAAGCGGCGTATTTGGTGCTTCGAGAAAACGCGTGATGAGCGCGTGGTCCTGGTTGGCGGGTTTCATGATGTGCGTGAATGGGGCATGAAGGGGGGCATCAGTCCAGAAACGAGCGTGCGATGATCTCTTTCATGATCTCGGATGTGCCTGCGTAGATGCGTTCGATACGCGCGTCGACGAAGGCGCGCGCGATCGGATACTCGCGCATATAGCCGTAACCGCCGTGCAGTTGCAGACAGGCATCGGCGACCCGGCCGAGCATTTCGGAATGCCAGAGCTTGCCCGCCGAGGCCGCTGCCGGATCGAGCGCGCCGGCGACATGCCACTGGATGAGCTGGTCGCAATAAGCGCGGCCGGCATGAATGTCTGCCGCGACCTCGGCGAGCTTGAAGCGCGTGTTTTGCATCGCGCTGAGCGGTTGATTGAAAACCTTGCGCTCTTTCACGTAGGCGCTGGTCCACTCGAGCGCGGCTTCAGCGCGCGCCTGGCATTGCACTGAAACGAGCAGGCGCTCCTGTGCGAGACCCCTCATCAGGTAGCGGAAGCCTTGACCCACCTCGCCAAGCAGGTTTTCGCGTGGCACTCGAACATTGTCGAAGAACAGTTCTGCCGTGTCCTGCGCGTATTGGCCGATTTTCTCGAGGTTGCGCCCGCGCGAAAATCCCGGCGTGTTGGCCTCGACCACGAACAGCGACACGCCGCGTGCGCCTTGCGAAGCATCCGTCTTGCAGGCGACAACGATCACATTGCTGTTGTAGCCGTTCGTGACGAAGGTCTTTTGTCCGTTGATGACCCAGGCGTCGCCGTCTTCGCGTGCGCTCGTGCGGATGGCGGCGACATCGCTACCTGTAGAGGGCTCGGTCATCGCAATTGCTCCGATATTTTCGCCGCTCGCCATGCCAGGCAGAATACGTTTCTTCAATGCCGGGGTGCCGTGATGGACGATGTAGGGCGCAACAATCACCGAATGAAGCGGGAATCCCGGTCCGGTTGCGCCGACAAGACCGAGTTCCTCGCTCACGATCAGGTCGCAAAGCAGGTCGCCGCCTGGGCCGCCATCTTCCTCGCCGATCCAGCAGCACAGGAGGCCATTTTCGCCGGCCTTGCGCCAGATTTCGGTCGGCACGCGATGCTCCGACTCCCAGAGCGAGTGATGCGGCGCGATTTCCTTTTCGCAGAAGCGGCGCACCTGGTCGCGGAAGGCATCGTGCTCGGGACCGAAAATAGTACGGGGAAACTGCAACATGAACGACTTCCTTTGAACTTGGGATTAGCGACGAGAGCGAGCCGCGGCAGGAAAACTTCGGTCCATCATCGCTTTCCTGCGTGGATATTGTCAATACACATTGACGAAAATGGTAGCCCCGGTGATCCAAGGCAGTATCATTGCGGGTGATTCTTACTGGACTCTCTCTTCAATGGTCTCCCAAAAGCGTTTTCTGCGTCAGCTTCTTCTTTGGCGTTCTGAGTGGATCGAGCAGCGTGTTCTGGAACGGGCGCGTGAAAGTGGATTCGGCGAGGTCACGCCGTCCATGAACCGGATGTTCGTTCATATGGGCGGCCGCCCGATCGGTCTTTCCGAACTGGCGCGGCGTCTCGCGATATCGCGTCAGGCGGTGCATCAATGTGCGAACGAAGCCGCGGAACTCGGGTTGGTGGAGTTCTGCGCAAGCGAAAGCGATGGACGGGTGAAACTGCTGCGCTTCACCGAGCGCGGCTGGAATATGTCGGAAAGCGCTGCGCATACGCTTGAAGCACTGGAAGAGGAACTGGCGTGCCGCATCGGCCGAAAGGATCTCGAAGAACTCAAACGCATTCTTTCCAAAGGCTGGACCGGCGAAAGCGGGGATTGAGCGCACGTGCTCATGTGGTTCCAGGGAAAATCCCTGGCATCCCGTTTGTCAATCAAGGTTGACATAATGGGTGGCAATCGGAAGAATGTGACGTCGGCGGCGTACTCGTTGAGTGCGCAACCTCATCTCCTGAATTCCATTCAACCTGATTCGCTTCCCGTCCATGTGCATCGAACTGATTCGCCCGTCACCGGGTGTAGCCGTCCTGACAATCGACAACCCGCCGGTCAATGCACTGTCGACACCATTTCGCCTGGCACTCCTTGAAAATTTGCGAAAGGTTGAAGCAGACGATGATGTCCGCGCGGTCGTGCTCACCGGTAACGCGAAGACGTTCTGTGCCGGCGCCGACCTGAAAGAGTTCACGAACGGCACGGCGATGGACTATCCGTCGCTCGTCGATGTCCTGATTCCATTCATTCTCGCGATGAGCAAGCCGCTCGTCGCGGCGATCGGCGGCAGTGCACTGGGTGGCGGCCTGGAACTCGCGATGTGGTGCCATGCACGCGTTGCGACGCCCACCGCGGCACTCGGGCTCACTGAAACCACGCTTGGCCTGATGCCGGGCGCAGGCGGTAACCAGTTGCTGCCGCGCGCTGTGGGCCTGGAGCGCGCCGTGAACCTCATTCTGAACGGCCGCATTCAGGCCGCAGAGTCGTTCAAGGGCACAGCGCTCATCGACGGCTTCGCGTCGCAGGACAGTCTCATCGAGGTGGCAGGGCAACTGGCGTTGAGTATGGCTGAACGAGGCCGGCCCTTCGCGCATCTGTTGGAGCGCAGTGTTGAGCATCCGCAGGCCGCAGGATTTCTGGCGGTAGCGCGTGCGCAGACACGCGCGCGCAAGGACTGCACGAACGGCATGCTCGTAGCGCTCGATGCGATCGAGTTGAGCCTGTCGCTGCCGGCCACCGAAGGGCTCAAGCGCGAGTTCGCGCTCTTCTGTCCTGTCATGGAGAGTGAAGAGGCGCTTGCGATCCGTCACGCCTTCTTCGCGGAACGTGAAGCCCCGAAAGTTCGCGACGTGCATGCCAGCACGCCGGCCCGGGAAGTGCGCCGGGCGGCGGTGATTGGCGCTGGATTCATGGGCAGTGGAATTGCGCATTGCCTCGCGCGTGCTGGCATCGACGTGCTTCTGCACGACGTGAGCGTTGAGGCAGCGCAGCGAGCAGTCGCGAAGCTCGCCGCGTACCCGGAGATCGAGGCGCAAAGGGTGAGCGTCCTGCGCGAGCTTTCCGAACTCGCCCACGTCGATCTCGTGATCGAAGCAGTCGTCGAGTCGATGGATGCGAAAATCGAAGTCTTCCGCAAGATTGACCCGTGGCTGCGCACGGGTGCGTTGCTCGCGACCAATACTTCGACGCTCGATGTCGACGTGCTCGCTCAGGCGACTTCACGCGCGCCGGACGTGATCGGCTTGCACTTCTTCGGCCCCGCGCCGGTCATGCGTTTGCTCGAGATCGTCCGCGGTGCGCAGACGTCGGTGCAGGCGATCGCAACGTCGTTGCAGTTGGCTCGGCGCATGAAGAAGGTGCCGATCGTCGCGCGCGTCGGCCCCGGCTTTGTAGGAAACCGTATCTTCGACCGCTTGCTCGACGCGGCGCTCGAGCTTGCAGCCGAAGGCGTGCGTCCCGGCCAGGTCGATCGTGCGCTTGAGGTCATGGGGATGAAGATGGGCCCGTTCAGAACGATGGATCTGATCGGCAACGACGTGCTGTCGAAGGCGCGCGGAAGACGGACCGATACGGCTGGTTATGCGCTTGCCGAAGCGCTCGTCGGGCGTGAGCGTTTCGGTCAGAAGAATGGGCGAGGCTGGTATCGCTATGGCGCCGACCGCCGCACGGCGCTGGCCGACCCCGAAGTGGAGGCACTGCTGCCTGCGGCTCCAGCGAGCGCGCTTGCACCGACCGAGATTGTTGACCGTTGCGTGCTCGCCATGGTGAACGAAGGCGCACATGTGCTCGAGGAGGGAATCGCCCAGAGAGCGTCGGACATCGATATCGCGTTTCTTCTGGGCTATGGATTCCCTCGTCGTCTCGGCGGTCCGATGCTACATGCTGACCGCAGCGGGCTCGCGGTCGTCGAACAGAAGCTGCTTGATCTGCGCCGGCGCACGGGAAACGCGGTGTGGACCCCCGCTCCGCTAGTCATGCGGCTCGCGCGCGAAGGCGGCGTATTCAACCCATCTTGAGCGGAGCGTCATTTCGAGTTATGAAAACCCCCGTAATTGTTTCGACGGCACGTACGCCGTTCGCGCGCTCCTGGAAGGGCGCGCTCAACATGACCCACGGCGCGACGCTGGGTGGCCACGCGGTCCGGGCGGCGGTCGCTCGCGCGGGCATCGATCCCGCTCGGGTTGAGGATGTCGTGCTTGGCTGCGCGAACCCGGAGGGCGCCAACGGCGGCAACATTGCGCGCCAGAGCGCTATTCGTGCTGGACTGCCTGTCACGGTGCCTGGCGTAACTGTGAACCGCTTTTGCTCGAGCGGGCTCCAGGCGATCGCGTTCGCGGCGCAGCGCATTCAGACGGGCGAGTGTGAAACGCTCGTCGCCGGCGGCGCAGAGTCCATTTCATGCGTGCAGCGTGAACTGAACATGCATATGTTCGAGGAAGCGTGGATCGCGGCGCACAAGCCTGAACTGTACTGGCCGATGCTGCGGACCGCGGAACATCTCGCGACGCGCTATGAGGTGTCCAGGGAGCAGCAGGATATCTATGGCGCGCAAAGCCAGCACCGTGCGGTGGCGGCGCGGGAAGCGGAGCGCCTTTCTGCCGAGATCGAGCCGATCACGACCTTGGCGTGCATGATCGACAGCGCCACCGGCGATCTGCGCAGCGAACAGGTGACGATAGCTGCCGACGATGGCTTGCGCCCGGAGACGACGGTCGCGACGCTAGCCGGTGTGCGCAGCGCGCTTGCCGGCGGGACGGTAACGGCGGGCAACGCGAGCCAGATTACGGACGGCGCTGCGGCCTGTGTGCTGATGGAGGAAAGCGCGGCGTCGCGTGCGGGCTGCGAAGCCTTGGGACGCTTTCACGGCTTTGCGGTCGCCGGATGCGAGCCGGCGGAAATGGGGCTGGGCCCGATCTACGCCATACCGAAGCTGCTGGCGCGCGCGGGCCTCCAGATTGGTGATATCGACCTTTGGGAGATCAATGAAGCGTTCGCGGTGCAGGTGCTGCTGTGCCGCGACCGGCTTGGCATTGACGACGACCGGCTCAATGTGAACGGTGGCGCAATCGCACTCGGTCATCCTTATGGCGCAACGGGCGGACGTCTCGTGGGTCAGTTACTCGCTGAAGGACGGCGGCGTGGTGCGCGCTGGGTCGTAGCGTCGATGTGTATCGGCGGCGGCCAGGGTGCTGCGGCGCTTTTCGAGGTCTATTGATGGAGGGGCAGGTGAGCGAACCCGATTACGAAGCACTGCGCGCGAAGAATGCCGCAGCCTCGCTCGTGGCAACCATGATGGACCGGCCATTGCGGGTGACCGACGTCATCCGCCGCGCCGAGCGCCTGTTCGCCGACGTGGAGGTGGTGAGCCGTGTCGAGGAAGGCCACATTGAGCGCACAACGTATGGCGCCATCGCGCGGGACGCGAAGCGCATGGCAGCGGCGCTGCGCGCGCTCGGCATCGGCAAGGGCATGCGCGTCGCCACGTTGATGTGGAACCACGCCACGCATCTCACGGCGTACTACGCGGTTCCCGCTATCGAAGCGGTGCTGCACCCGGTGAACCTGCGGCTCTCGGCTGAAGAGATCGCCTACATCATCGCGGAGGCCGGCGACGAGGCGCTTATCGTCGACGAAGACATGCTGCCGCTATATGCAGAAATCGAGCGCTTCGTTCGTGTGCCTCACGTGATCGTACATCGCGCGCGGCGAGGTGGCGCGAGCGAAGGGCGTCTGGACTGGCATACGTTGATCGAGCAGACTGAACCGATTCCCGACTGGCCGGACGGCCCGCATGACGAGAACGAGGCGGTCAGTATCTGCTACACGTCCGGGACATCGGGGCGCCCGAAGGGCGTGGTCTATTCGCATCGCTCCATGCTGCTCCACGGTCTGGCTGCGGCGGGTGTGGATGCGTTCAGTTTGTCCGGGCGCGACACGCTCATGCCGCTCACACCGCTTTTTCACGTGAACGGCTGGTCAATGCCGTATAGCGCCGTCATGCTCGGCGCGAAGCTCGTGTTCAACGGGGCGCATGCCACCAGCGCCGCTGTACTGGACCTGATGACGCAAGAGCGAGTGACGGCCGCGTTCGGCGTGCCGACTTTCTGGGTGGACGCGCTCAAGGCATGGCACGCGCATCCGGGCCGCTGGCAGTTCGAGCCCGGCGTTCGGCTCTACGTGGGCGGCGCAGCGCCTTCGGCGGACATGATCCGCAGTTTCGATGCGCTAGGGGTCTATCTCCAGACCGGCTGGGGCATGACAGAGTGCTCGCCCATCGCAACGCAGACGTGGGTGCGCCGTACATACGACGCGCGCCCGAACGCCGAACGTCTGGCGCTGCGCACAGGCAATGGCTTGCCGCTGCCATTCGTCGAACTGCGTCATGTAGATCCCGACGGGAAAGTGCTGCCATGGGACGGCACGAGCCGCGGCGAGTTGCAGGTGCGCGGGCCGTGGATAGCTTCCGCTTACCTGGGGCGTCCCGACCCGCTCACCGCCACGACTCCCGATGGCTGGCTGAAGACTGGCGACATCGTGACGTTCGCTCCCGATGGCTACATGCGGCTCGTCGACCGCCTCAAGGACCTCGTGAAGTCAGGTGGCGAATGGATCAGCTCCGTCGACATGGAGCAGGCGTTGCAGGACATGCCTGCGGTTTTCGAGGCGGCGGTGATCGGCGTGTCAGACGAGCGCTGGGGCGAACGGCCGCTCGCTATTGTCTCGCTGCGCGAAGGCCTGGCGGCGACAGAATCGCAGATTCGAGCGCATCTCTCGTCGCGCTACCCGAAGTGGATGGTGCCGGATCACATCGAGATCGTCGATGCCCTGCCGAGAACGTCAGTCGGGAAGCTTGACAAGGGCAAGCTTCGCAAGCGCTACACAGGCGATTAGCGTTCGCTGCGCGGCTGGGCCAGAACTAACTACAACATAGAATCGTTTGGAGACAACCATGCAACCCACCATTGCGCAGGCGCCAGCCGCCGCCGGGCAACTTCAGGACGACGTCGTCGATCAGCTCTACCGGCGCGTGCGTTGGCGGCTACTGCCGCTTCTCTTCATCAGCTATCTCTTCGCGTTTCTCGATCGCGTCAATATCGGGTTTGCGCAGCTACAGATGAAGCACGCGATCGGGGTGACCGATGCGCAGTACGGTCTCGCCGCCGGTGTGTTTTTCGTTGGCTACGCATTGTTCGAAGTCCCAAGCAATTTTCTGTTCGGACGAATCGGCGCGCGGCGGACCTTCCTGCGCATCATGATGCTCTGGGGCGTGTGCTCGTCGGCGACGCTATTCGTCACCGCGCCGTGGCAACTGTATGTGCTGCGTTTTTTGCTGGGTGTATTCGAGGCCGGCTTTTTCCCGGGTGTGATCCTGTACCTGACCTACTGGTTTCCGCGAAGCCGTCGCGGCTCGACCACGGGTATCTTCCTCATGGCGACCGTTGCTGCGGGCATGGTGGGAGCGCCGCTTTCCGGGGCGGTCCTGCAGTGGATGGACGGCGCACTCGGTCTGCAGGGATGGCAATGGCTCTTCCTGTTGATGGGCCTGCCGACTTGCGTCCTGGGTGTGTTCTGCTATTGCTTTCTCGACGATCGTCCGGCCGACGCGCATTGGCTCGACGCCAGCGAGCGCGCATGGATCGAAGCACAAATCCGCGAGGAGGAGCGGGAGCACCAGATTCGCGCCCAGGCCGTTGCGGCCGTCAGCACGTTCGGCGACCCGCAGGTGTACCTCCTGAGTTTCATCTATTTCGCGCTAACTGCCGCCGGCTACGGTATCAACTTCTGGCTGCCGACGCTCATTCGTGGCGCAGGTGTGGCCAACTACGCCTCCGTTGGCCTGCTTGCATTCATTCCGGCCACTCTCGCGGCAATTTGCATTGTGCTGGTCAGCTGGCATTCGGACCGGGTTCGCGAACGCCAATGGCACTTTCTCGCCTGCGTTGGCGCTGGCGCGCTCGGCCTTGCGCTGGCGACGGCGACGACATCGCTTTCAGGGCTAGTCGCGGCGATCGCGCTCGCCAACATGGGTGCCACGACTGCGATCGCTCTTTTCTGGTCGTTACCGCCCACGTATCTCGATGCACGGCGTGCTCCTGTCGGCATCGCCCTGATTAGTACGATCGGGACGTTGTCCGGATTCGTATTGCCAAGCCTCATGGGGGCGATGAAGGTGTGGAGCGGTTCGCTCGCACCGGGCATGCTACTGATCGTCGTTTTGCTGGTCCTTGCAGCGTTCCTGGCATGGTGCTTCCTTTCCAGGAGGGCGTTTGCAGTGGGTTCGAAATGACGCTATAGCGCTTCGTCGTGACATTTGTCACGCCGCCGTATCTGCCGCGCGTTCTTCGGAGCGGATTCGTCCCCGTACCAGCAGCGAAGTTGGCGACGCTTTGACCTGAGCTACGGGTGACCGAACGAGCGCGTCTGCGTCCTTGCCTGAGAGTCCCAACCCACGCAATATCGCTGCCACTGCTCGCTCTGGTTGGGTGGCGTCCGCCGCCCCCGTCGCGATTCTCAGCGTCGTTGCGAGTGCCGTTCCCGCAATCAGATCTAGTGCAACATCAACGGTTACGCTTTTGAAGCGCCCGGCTTTCAAACCTTCTTCGATGTGTACTGGAAGATAGCGGTAAAACAGGCTGCCTGGCCCCCCCGAATGCAGGCCGACGGCGCTGATGAAGCGACCGAGCAACGGATAAGCATCGGCCGAGTGCAGATACATGCGTACGCCGGTTGCGATACGCAGTGCGGGATCCTCGTAACGACCGACCTCGCCCTCAATAAGCTCAAGCAATTCGTTATTGAGTTCTTGCGTAACCGCTTCAAGCAGGTCGACGTTGGTGCGGAAGTGGTTGTAAAACGAACCCTGCGATACGCCTGCGGCAGCGATGACATCCTGGATGATGCTGGCGCCAACGCCCTTCTCGGCGAAAACCAGCATGGCGCACTCGATGAGCCGCGCCCGCATTCGTTCGCGCCGCTCGGCGGCCACGCGGGTGCGATGATCGACGGTAGGGGGAGATTTGTTCATGGCCCGATTATACGTTCGCCTTACGGGTCGTCCATCATCGATGCAAGTAAAAAGCGAGCATGGCGTCATAATGAGAAATGTGTCATTATAGATGGGCCGCGGTCCTGCCTCGCGGCACGTCCGTCCGGAGACAAGGTGAAAGCCGCATATCCTTCCGCTACCGTCAATGAGCGCTTTGTTACCGTTGGGACGCGCAGGATCTTTCTCGCCGAATCCGGTACGGGGCCGACGGTATTGATGCTCCATGAAGGCAGCCCGGGCGCTTCCGGTCTGTCGAATTACTCTCGCAACATCGGGATGCTGGCAGCGCGCTACCGCGTGCTGGTGCCCGACTTGCCCGGTTACGGCCAATCGTCGAAAGGAATAGACGTGCGTGATCCGTTTGGCGATCTCGCCGCAAGCATGTTGGCGATGCTACGGGCCATCCGGATCAGTCGCGCCCATGTCGTCGGCAATTCGTTTGGGGGCGCCTGCGCACTACGAATGGCCATCGAGAGTCCAGAAACGATTGGCCGACTTGTCCTGATGGGCGCCGACGGCGTGAACACTTCACGCGCCTTGCCCACCATGGCGCTTCGTCGTTCTATTGGCTACTACAAAGGGCGCGGGCCGTCGCGTGAAAAGTTGGCGACGCTCCTTCGAAGAGATTTTGTCGACGACGCGAGTTCAGTAACGGAGGATCTCGTCGACGAACGTTTCCGCGCCAGCCTTGGGCCCGAAGTACTAGCCAAACCGTCATTACGCCGGCTTCGTGGCATAACCAACTTCCGTCACATCGACTTCACCCGTGATCCACGCGTGCGAGCAGTAGAGAATCCGACTCTCGTACTTTGGGGGATGGAGGACAAGGTGAACAGAGTCAGCGGTGCGAAGGCGCTGGCCACGCGCTTGCCCAACTGTGACGTGCATCTCTACGGCAAGACGGGGCACTGGGTACAGTGGGAGCGCGCCGAAGAGGTCAATGCGGCTGTTGCGAGCTTTCTGGCCCAGGACGTCTCCGTCGGAACAGTGGAATAGCTTGGAGCGTCAAAGAGCGGCAGTCCGTGTGTATCGGAGCGGCAAGCAGGATGAACGGCCTGGCAAGCGTTCTGCGACACCGCTTCTTTTTCAGGAGAGCAGTGTGAACCATCCTCCCGGGCGTATTGACGTCCACCATCATCTGATTCCACCAGCGTTCGTGAATGCCATGCGTTCCAGAGGCCGCGACGAGGTCGCGGGCGCGAAGCTGCCACATTGGACGCCGGAAATGTCCATAAAAAACATGGACGCCCACGGCATTGCCACTGCGATCCTTTCGCTGTCGGCACCCGGCGTCAATCTTGGTGGACCGTTGCAGGCACGCGACCTCGCCCGCGCCTGCAACGAATTTGCAGCCGATGCAATCGAGCGCCATCCGGGGCGCTTTGGCTCGTTCGCGGTCCTGCCGATGCCTTTCACCGAACACGCCTGCCGGGAAGCGGTACACGCGCTCGACGTGCTGAATGCGGACGGTATTGTCCTGCTCGGCAGCACCGATGGTCATTTTCTGGGTGACACGCGGTTCGACGAGTTGATGGCTGAACTCGACCAGCGAGAAGCGGTGGTTTTCGTCCATCCGAACATGCACAAGACCAGCACGGAACTCGCGCTTTCAACGCCTGGATTCCTCGTGGAATTCCTGTGCGATACCACGCGCGCGGCAACCAACCTGATCTTTTCGGGGACACTGGAAAAGTATCCGCGCATCAGGTGGATACTTGCACACGCAGGGGGGTTCCTCCCCTACATTGCGTGGCGGTTGTCGCTTGCCAATGGCATCCCGGAGATGGCAATTAAAGCGCCCCGCGGCGCACTACACTATATCCGCAGCTTCTATTACGACACAGCGTTGTCCCCGTCGCCCTATGCGATGGCAGCCCTGCGTGAACTCGTTGAGCCAGAGCACATTCTGTTCGGTAGCGATTACCCGTTTGCGCCGGCCGTGGTGACGGGAATGGAGACGCGGGCGCTCGAGGACCTCACAGTGTTCGATGCGAGCACCAAGGCAGGAATAGACCGAGCACACGCCCTGGCCTTGTTTCCACGATTCATTACGGTGGACACGGGTGGCGAAGCTGCTTCGGCAAATAGTGTCGAAAAAGCGTTCGGACGCGGTGTGGAGGCGATCGCCGAGAAGATTCGGGACCGCTGAGCCCTGCGTCCACAGTCGCCCGGGGAGTTCCCGCCTTTGCGCGCTCTCCCTGGGGTACTCGCAGTTGCCAGGCTCAATACCGGCTTTCAGGCATCTGCTTGGGCAATCCGTGCTTTCGTCTTCTCGGGATTCAACATGGGATACCGTCCCAACGAGACCAGCAGCACACTGGCGGCGATCAGCAGGACAGGGGCGACACGCAGCGGTAGCTCGTAGTTTCCGTAGACATCGAAATACCGGCCCGCGGCGATAGGCCCGACAACGGCACCGAGCGCATAGCCTGAAAAAGCGACACCATAGTTGCGTCCAAACTTGCGCAACCCGAGATACGCACGTACGAGATACGAGAGCAGATCGCCCTCGGCGCCGATCGCCAGGCCGGCCAGTCCACACGCGACCAATGCAGACTGGAGCGTTGCGGCATTCAGCAGCAGGAGGCTGCCGCAAGCACCGGCCAGCAGAAACGTGGCGCCGACGAATGGGGCGTGAAAGCGGTCCATAAGAAAGCCCGAGAGCAGCCTGCCGAAGAGTATCCCGACACCGACGAGCGAGGCGCAGGTGGCGGCCCACGCGGTCGACAGTCCACGGTCCATCAGAAGTGCGGGCAAGTGCGGATTGAGCGAGAGGGTCGCGCTTGACGCCAGCAATGCCACGAGAAAGATGGTGGCAAGCTTCCACGCGGAAAATGGCAGTGCGACCGCATGCACCGTGGCAGTCCGGTCGTGCTCCCGTTCCGCTACCGTGCGAGGCGGGCGCTCCTTGATCAACGACAGGGCGAGCAACGAACCTGCGAGCGAGACGCAGGCAAGGATCTGATAGGTGTGCCGCCAGTGAAACGCTGCGATCAGGTGTTGTGTCACGGCGGGCGCGGCGGCCGCGCCGGCGCCCAGCCCGATCATCGCAAAGCCCGTGGCGAGCCCAAGGCGCCTGTCGAACCATTGCGGCAAGATGGCAAGATAACCGAGCACCGAGGTCGCTGCGCCAAACACACCGATGACGACCGACAAGGCAAGCCATGCGCCTTTGCTTCCGGTTTGCAGCCCCATGCAGGCCACAGCAATGCTGAACACAATGGCCGAGACGAGAATCACCCGGCGCACGCCGAAGCGGTCCATCATCACGCCGATGAACGGGCTCGCGACAGCAAGGCCACCCATCGACGCAGCGTAGGACACGGCTGCCTGTTCGCGTGTCCAGTGAAACTCCTTCAGGATGGACGGCGCGAAGACGCCGGCAGTCGCGTTGAATACCGGTGCGTAACCGAGCGCCATGCCGATCGCCGCGCCCAGTACGATTGCGGCAAGCGTACGCCTGGAGGCTTCGGGCGGAGGCTCAATCGCGCCCCGCTTTGTGGATACTGTAGTCATCAACGTCTCCTCATGTGCATTTTCGGCGGCGCTTGCGGGTGGCCGCCCGAATATTGAAGCCACGCGTGCTGCGATGGCGCTAGTCGAGTCCCTGCGTGTCGCCGAGATACGCGCCGGCGCCACGCAATTCGGGCTTGAGCCCGAGCAGCTTGAGCATCTGGCGAACCGTACAGGCAGCTGTCGATGTGACCGGAATCCCGAGCGCGTGTTGCGCGAGCTGCAAGGCGGGCAGAGAAGGCATCTGGACACAGGCTGAAAGAACCACGGTATCGACGTTGCGCACGTTCAGGCGTTTTACGTCCTCGATGAGCCTGAGCGGATCGCGCGCGCCCACGTCCAGGTTGTCGTCGATCGAAAAGTTGATTGCGTGCTGAACCTCGATGCCTTCTGCCTCGATGTACTCGACTACACGTCGCGTGAGCGTGTCGGTGTAGGGCGCCATCAGCGAGATGCGCTTCGCGCCGAAGCTCTTGAGTTCATCGACGAGCGCGCCGGCAGATGTCATGACTTCGGGCTGCGCCGACTGCGCGCCAATGGCGTCACGCAGATCCTGCGCGGCCGTGCGGTGGTAGCCGTGGCCCATGCACATGATCGCAACGAGACACGCGGTGCTGAGCACGTCGACACGAGCATCGGCGAGTTCGACAGCGCAGCGCCCCATGTCGCGGTTCATGCGTTCGAGTTCTTCCGCCACGACCTTGTGCATGCGTACGCGGCTCGAGTGAAACGTGAACTCGTGCTCCGGATGTGCGTTCATGTACGCGGCGAACATCGCTGGAATTTCTTTTTCCATCGTGATATTCGAGCTGGGCACGATCTGCCCGATCCGATATTTCATACTCCGTTCACCTCGTGGTTTGAACACGCACGTAGCGCATCAGGGTTGCGCGCAACGACGCGGGAATGTCCGTGCTTTCGCGCACGTGCGCATGCACGCAGATCGGCGAGAAACGCGCGCTGAATATGGAGTCGCCGCCTGGGCGTCTGCCTTCGCAGTGAAAGTCGAAACTGCGCGTGCGTAGCTCGCCGACGTAACATTCGAGGTCGACGATATCGTTGGGCCAGAGTGTGCCGGCGAAGTCGAACGTCATGCCGCGACAGGGCAGCCCCACACCATGCTGCTTGCCGAGTGACTCGCCTGAGCCGCCCACGATGTGATCCTTGAAGAGCGCGAGCGCCCCCAGCAGATAGTCGGGAAACCTGCCGGTGTAGACGACGCCCGCCGGATCACAATCACCCCAGCGTACCGTGCGGCGCACGATGAACGGCGCTTCGCTCAGAACGTATTCGTAGCTCTGTGTCATTGCATCGCCTCGCCAGCTGGTACCGCGCCAGCGCTTGCCAGTTCGCGCATGAGAGCGGGGTACTGTTCGCGCAGACGCGCCGCATCCACCCGGCCCGTGCGCGTCATGAACTGGTAGACGAATTCGTGCGGCGTATAGGCGTCCATCCAGTCGCGGATCTGCTCGTACCATTCATAGGAGGCTTCCGAAGCGCCGATCAGCCGGTCTTTCGCCTCGCGGCGCGAATGCACGTAGGCGTGCAGGGCGGATGGCACATCACTGCCGTGCGAGGCGATGGCTTGCGCGAGCGCGATCGAGTCTTCCATGGCGATGCGCGTGCCGGAACCTATCGAGAAGTGCGCGCTGGCGAGCGCGTCGCCAATCAACACGCGGTTGCCGCAGAACCAGTTTGCGTTGCGGATCACGGGAAACTGCCGCCAGATCGAGTTGTTCGATGCCAGCCCGTGCCCATCGAGTTCGGGCGCGAAAACGCGCTCGAACAGCGCGCGTCGCTCGTCGGCACTTGCATTGTCAAGGTCGAATTCGCGCCAGGTGCGGTCGTCGCATTCCGCCACGAAGGTACTCATCCGCTCGGAATAGGGATAGTAATGTGCGATGAAATAGCCGCCCTCGTGGCGGCGAAATATCAGCGCCGGACACGCAAACGCCTTTTCTACGCCGAACCAGGCGAAATGATTCGTCAGATCGCGACGCGTCGTGCCAAATGCACCCGGCGCACTGGCCCGCACCAGCGAGTTGATGCCGTCAGCGCCCACGACGATGTCACCATCGAGTGCCTCGATGTCGAACACCCGGGAAGACCATTTCACACGGATGCCGAGACGTGCCGCGTGGTCCTGCAGGATCGACAGCAACTGCAAGCGCGCAATTGCGCCGCCGCCGATCCCGGGACGTTGCACCGTGATTGGTGTTTCTCCACTCACGATCGTCTGCTGCGTACTGAATTTCATCGCTTTGACGAGATCGGCGCATACCTCCGGCGCTGCGTCGCTGAGTCTGGCCAGCCCGGTATCGGCAAGGACGACGCCAAAGCCGAAGGTGGCATCCGGCGCGTTCTGCTCTAACACCTCGATCTCAATATTCGGAGCGTGCTGAGCGAGAAGAATGGCGAGGAAGAGACCAGACGGGCCGCCACCTACGATGTCGACTTTCATGGCTGCTCCGTCGGGTCAATCAGGAGATCGTCCGCGTCGAACCGCGCGATACGGCCAATGAGGCCGCCAGTGAGCGCGCCGTACCAGACAGCGGGCTTGAAACCAAGGGCCCTGCGGTTGAGCGCGATGCCCGGATTGCCGTCGATGCGGATATAGCCGTCACCGAGCACGGTCGTGCGGTAAGTGCCGGATTGCTTCGCGGTTTCGACGAGCGGGCGGAACTCCGGAACGTCGAGCACGAACAGGGAGGCGACACGCGCGTCGCGCGGACCATCGAGCCGCATACCTTTGCGTTGCCACACCGGCTCGATCGAGCCAAAGGGCTCGCCCGTCGATGCATGCCGTTCCAGCTCGATGGCGGCCTCGATCGTGCGGGCTGCATCGCCGGCATCCAGTGCATCAAAAGGACGCGTCTGGTAGGTGATCTCGATAGGGTACCCGTTTGGGTCGTTGAAATAGATTGACTCGATGACTTCGTGGCGCACCTGATAACGCAGATCGATGCCGGCCTTTTCGACTCGCACACGCCAGGCCGCGAGTTCCGCCGCGTCCGCAACCTGCCACGCGGTATGGGTGGCGCGTTCCTGGTAGTGGTCGCTCGGAGCGAGCCGTTCGGGGCGCTCCGTGCCGATGTAATAGAAGAAGGCGATCGTGCTGCCGTTGCCGCTGTCGAAGAAAAAGTGCAGGAAGTCGGCATGATCAGCAGGGCCCCAGCCTCGCGCGGAAATCGCGTGCACGAGCGGCAGGCCCAGCAAATCGCGGTAAAAGTGGACGGTGTCTTCCAGCTTCCAGGTGGGACGAGCGGTGTGGTGCACGCCGCGCAGGACCGGGCGCGCCAGCAGGGACGGATTCAATGGCTGATTCATGATTTATCCTCGTGAGGCGGTTCGTTCCGCCCCTTCGCTATTCAGGCGCTCGATCAGTTGCTGGCGCAGCAGCACCTTGCTGCGTTTGCCGGATGCAGTCATGGGGAATTCCGGAATGAGTTCAAGGCGTTCCGGCCATTTGAATTTCGCCAGTCCTTCCTGTTCAAGGAAGGCCGTGAGATCGGCAAGCGTCAACGGCACGTCGAGCGGGTCGGGCACGACGAACGCGCAGACTTTCTCGCCGTAGACGGGGTCGGGCATGCCGACCACCGCCGACGCATGGACATGCGGACAACGGTTGATGACGTTCTCGAGTTCTTCGGAATTGATCTTTTCGCCGCCACGATCGACGACATCCTTCGTGCGACCGCGGAAAAAGTAGTAGCGCTGGCCGTCGATGACCTTGGCCATCATGAGGTCGCCCGAGCGATAGAATCCGTCCGGCGTGAAGCGAGTGACATCTTCCTTTTCGGACTTGTAGTACCCACGGATCGTGTAGGGCCCGCGAAACAGCGCCTCGCCGGTTTCACCGTCCGGCACCTCGATTTCGCTGCCGATTTCGACGATCTTCACCTCGTCGCAAGAGGAGACCGGGCGTCCCACGGACTCGTCGAGCGCTTCGGCGGGATCGCCCTCCCGCGCGAACATGATCACACCCTCGGTCATTCCAAAGATGTGATAGCAGGGCGATCCGAGCATTTCCCGCAGGCGCGGTGCGTTTTTCGGTCCGGTAAGCTTGCGACGAGCCTTGTCTTCCGGCGTGGCGTGCTTCATTTCATCCGCCACGCGCGAGAGTATCGGGCCCGCCAGACCAAACCAGCTTGGCTTGTACTTCGACACCACACCCGTCAGCGTTTCCTGGGAGATGTCGGGGCAGACCGTCACGCGACCACCCGCAAGCAGGATCGGACCAAAAAAGCAGACCATGTTCATGTTGTGCATGAACGGCGTGGCCATGAACAGTACGTCGTCGCTGGTATAGCGATTCCACGCCGCGACGGCCTGCATGTTGTACAGATATTCGTTGTGAAAGCGCGGAATGATCTTGGGCACGCCAGTTGTGCCGCCTGAGAGCTGGAACACCGCGACCTGAAAGGGATCGCTCTCCACTCGCGAGAGGATGTCGCGCGCTTCATGGATGCTAGTGTCGTCGAGGAGCGGCCATAGTGAGTTCGCTTCGCCACGCTGCGTGCCGCGAGCCTGGACAGTGATCCTCAGGGATGGCACGTGTGCGCGCATTTCGGCCGCGAATGCAACATCGTCGAATTTCGGATCGTCCCCCTGCACGACGTGCACCGTGGCTTCGCAAAGATTACCGAGGTAAGAGATCTCGTGCTTGCGGAAGGCCTGCAGCGCGCACAGAGGAATCAGCGACGCTTTCAGGCAGCCGATGAAGGCGATCAACAATTCGTTGCAGTTGCCGCATTGCATGACCACGGGATCGAGTGGACGGGCGCCGAGCTTGAGAAGCGCTGCGCCGAAGCGATCGGTCAGGTCGTCGAACTGTGCGTACGTGTATTCCGCTTCGGGGCCGACCAGCGCGAGCCTTGTGGCATGGGTGGCGAACGCCTCTCGCAATGCGGTGGTGAGCGATTGCGTGCCGAGCACGCCAGCTTCGATGTACTGACGCAGTCGCGGCTCGTCCGGGTAACGCACACCCGGCAACGCGACCCTCGGACGGATTGTCTGTTGTTCCAACGTTGTCTCCGACATTGTCTCTATGTGTTTGCGAAACGTGCTGTTCAGGATTCGCCGAAGCGTTCGTCCAGCCAGGCAGCAATGTGCCGTCCCACTACCTCACGCCCCGGTGGCTCGCCGCGCTCGAGCGCCATGCCATGATGATTGCCGCGCACACGAATGCGGGTCTTGTCGACAGCACCGAGCCCGTTGAAGATCGCTTCGATGTCCTGCGGGTAGGCGCATTGGTCCCCCGTGTATTCGAGCAACAGCGTGGGGGCGACAATGGATGGGCCACACAGTGCAAACGATGCGCGCGACGACTGACCCGACCACGTCGAAAGCCATGACTCCGGTGTGACGATGCGTCCGAACGCGACACTGCCCCAGTTCGACACGAACGGATCGTTGCCCCATAGGGAGCCGACTTTCCGATCGGACGGATCGAGTGACGTATCCCACGCGCGCGGGTCGGCATCGGTTCGCCATACCTGGAAGATCGGTGCATGCGCGGCGAGCCGGCGGTCCGCCGGCGTGGGCGAATCCGCTTTCAGGCGACGTCGTGCGGCCTGCTTACGTTCGATCAGATCGCGGGCCCGCTCGTCGAGCCGCTGAGCGCGCTGCAACTGGGCAGCGCGATAGCGCTCGATGAACGCGTTCTCATAGCGCGCGCTACGGGTTTTCGGGTCGTAGCCGTTCTCGGCGCAAAACGGATCGAGCGCCGGATCAACGGAAAACGGATCGTTCTCGTCGACGATGCTGGCGTCCAGGCTGTTCAGGAGGATGGCCCCCTGGCCGGGATGCGGTGAGACGAGAATGAAACCGTCGGCGGGAGGCAACTCGGCTTCCCCGAGTCCGGTTGGCCGCCCGGCCGGCGTATGGGCGAGCCGCTCGGCAGGGACGAGGCGCGATTGCTGGTTGTAGAACGCATACAGCGCGGCTCCGCCGGAATTGCCGAGCAGCACGACGTTGCGATAGCCGAGCGTACGCAGATGGTGTACACCGGCCGCAACGTCGAGCAGCGCGATCTCGTGTTCGAGGCGCAGATCGTTGCCGATCGAGCGGGGACCCTGCACCCAGCACGCGCAACCCGCGTCGAGTACCGCTGGCACGAGATAGTGGGTCACCGACATTTCACGTGGATGCATGATCGAGACGACGGTCTTCTCCTTGCCCGTCGACGTGAAGAGAAAGCCTAACGTTTTTTGGCCATCGACGGTCTGCAACGCATAGGGCGTGACCGTGAAGGGGCGTTGCATCAGCGCTGGATCCCAGTTTGCGCCGCGCAGGCCGGCGGTGACGACCGCTTTTTCCGCCTGTTCCACATCTCCTCCCACCAAGAATTGAGTTTGATATAAATCAGGTTAAGAATTAATTTATATGGTGTCAATTACATTTTGGCGGTAAACTGCCAGGACTTACCCGACCGACGATCTTCATCGATGACCGCACGCACGACCAGGAAGCCGGAAACGCCCGTCGAAGCGCCTACGCGCAAGCGCGGACGACCGCCTCGCAGCGCCGCGGCCATCCGCACGGAGTCCATGCTCTCCCGCAACGTCATCATCGAACGCGCCAGCGAGATGGCAAGGACCACGCCGCTCGATCAGGTGTCGATGGTGCAGCTCGCGAAGGAATTTGGCGTAGCGCCGACGCTGATCCACTACTACCTGGGGGGGCGGGACGAACTCATTTCGGGCGTGCTGAACGGTTATTACCGGCGGCGCCTCGAGGCCTTGCCTGCCTTGACCGGTAACTGGCGCTCCGACGTCGAAACATTTGCGCGCACGTCCTTCGCCTTGGCGAGGGACGTGCCCGGCGTAAGCCTGTATGTCGCTTCGCACAACCGCTTCCGGCTATTTCAGGCGGTGGCGCCTGGTGAGATCGACTATGGCCTGGCCATGTTCAACCATGTCACCTCCGCCTTCCTCCAGGGCGGCTTTCCCGCCGAACGCGCGGCGCTCGCGTATCACCTTCTGGCGCAATACCTCCTTTCGTCAAGCATTTCGGCGGCGGGCCGCCAGTCTCCGGCGGAGCACTCGGACTTCCTGCGTGGCAAGTTCAGCGAAATCGCCGGCGAACGTTATCCCGCAGCAAAAATCGTGGGTACTGCGTTCGCGGAACTGAGTGCGGAGCAGGCGTTCGACGAGGGTCTCAAACTGCTGCTTGACGGTTTCGGGGGGTGGCTGGGCGAGAGCGTGCCGGAGGTCGTGAAACGCCCGGCACCCCGCAAGGCGCGCGCAGTGCGCGCCGTCTGAACCATCAGAACTTATGCCGAATGCCAAGACGCACGCCGATCTGCTTGTCGGTGGCGGACGGGCTGAAGCCGGCGATCGAGGCCACTGCACGTTGACCGAGTGAGTCCGTACCCAGGGCGCGCTGCAGAACGGTCAGCAAGTACACGTCCGTGCGCTTTGAGAGGAGATAGTCGGCGGCAAGGTCGAGCTGCAGGTACTTGGCACCATCGTCGCCTTTCACCGAGTTGCGGTGCGTGTAATCAAAGCCGGACCCCAGCAAAAGCGACGGCGTCACGTTATAGCGCACGTTGAAATCGTAGCTGGTAAAGACCGCGTTGCCACTGTAACCCAACGGATTCGGACCCGATGCAGAGCCGAGATGGTCGAAGCGCGTATTGGTCGCGGCGAGCGAGAAGACCGCGCTGCCGAGCGTGTACGAAGCGCCAGCGCCAAGGATTTCAAGCGTTTTGGCCGACGCATAGCCCGCGTAGACCGGATATGATTGCGGGCTCGTACTGCTGCCAGCGGAGCCGATGTTGTTGGCGGTCGCCGTGCCCTTGTTAGGCGTGTTTCCATAGAACGAAACGTTGGGGTCGCGCGCATTGAGGTAGCCCGCACCGAAAGCGAATGATCCGCCGGTATAACCGGCGCCAAGCGCCCATATCTGGTTCTGAGTTGTGCTGCCCGGCACGCCACCGAAGCTGTACAGCGCACCGGCGCTGAAGCCCCCAAATTTGGCCGTCGTGATTTTGACCGCGTTGTTGATACGGTTGGTGTTGGTGAGATTGTCGAGATCATCGGGGTGCGCGCCCATGTAGCCGGCCCACGATCCCGACGCCGCAAAAGGTTGCACAAAATCGATCAGCGGGTCGTACTGTCTGCCCAGCGTCACCCTGCCAAAAGGATTGGATAGCCCCACGAAGGCTTGTCGGCCGAACTCGGCGCCGCCTTGCGCGAGTGCGCCCGTATTGGCAAGAAAGCCGTTTTCCAGAACGAAGATGGCGTTCAGACCGCCTCCGAGATCTTCCGAGCCGCGCAAGCCCCAGCGACTGCCGCTCAAACCGGTCGCGTGCGCATCAGTCAGGGCAAATTGGGAGCCCCCCTGCGGAGTGCCCCGCACCACGCTGGTCTGCGCACTGTTTGTATAGCTCAGACCAATGTCGATGATTCCATAGAGTGTCACCGAACTCTGGGCGTATACCGGCACAGAGAGGAAAGCTGCAAAGGCACCGAGTGCCGCCTGTCTCCGAAGCATATTGAGTCTCCATTTAAGTAGTTATACTAATTGATCGTGTGCGAGAAATCGCAGGAGGATGTGATCCTTATATTTATTGAAGTCATCTCAATTAATGGAAGAATCCGGCATATTTTGTAGGGTGTCAATAAATTTGCACCGGTACAACATGAGCGTTAACCCGTTGCGGCCGCAATCATCCAGCGTCTGAGCCGTCCTGCGAGAGAGGGGCAGGCCTTGCCGGGCTTGCGTCTGCGCCTGTTCAGAGCCCGCGCGTCGAGATATCACGGTGAGTTGCCAGGGTAATCGAGAGTATTGTCATGATGAGAATTTACTCACTACAATCGATGTCGTGGTTTGCATGTCGTGATCACGGAGCGAATGCATGGCCGCTAGACATGAAAACTGTTGTCCTGCCGCACCTGAAAACAGAGCGTTGACACTGGCTGCTTCCCGGCCTATGCGCGCGTCCTGTCTCAGAGAAGCGCTGACTTAGCAAAGCAAGAGGCTTAAGAAATCCGACCACGTATTACAATAACTAAGGATGACGAAATGACTTGTGTTGCAAGAAGAGCATTGTGTGTTTCCTTGCTTGCGTGCTCGGGATTGGGTAGCGGTAACGCGAATGCGCAAAGCAGTGTGACCCTCTATGGCATCGTCGATGGCTCGCTCATGTACACGAGCCACACGCTGAACACGCAGACGGGTAGGGATGCAGGGCATCAATTCTCGTTCACGCCTGGTGGAATGACGGCATCGATCTTCGGATTGCGCGGTACTGAGGATCTCGGCGGTCGCATGAGTGCGATATTCGATCTCGAGAGCGGTATCAATCTGGGGACCGGCGCGCTCGGTCATTCGAATGGGAACTTCTTTGGCCGTCAGGCGTGGGTCGGCATCGATAGCCCGTATGGAACAATGAAGGCCGGGCTGCAGTTTTCGCCGTTCTTTCTTTCCCTCTACGATCTCGACCCGCGTGGCATGTCGAATTTCGGAAGCGGCCTGATCAACTACGTCAACAACGTATGGGTCACCGGGCTCTTCAACAATAACGCGATCAGCTATACGTCCCCGGAGATTGCGGGCCTTCAGGCCGCCGGACTATTTTCTCTTGGCGGGACAGCAGGCGATTTCCCCGCGGGAAGGCAGTATTCGGCAAGCTTGCGGTATCACCTCGGTGGCTTGACCGTCTCGGGTGCGATTTATAACGGTAACGCGGGAGGGACAGGCGTGTCGACGCCCATTCCGAGCACCATTGCGTTCGTCGGGCGGGATATCGGCGCGAGCTACCGGTTCGCGAACGACCTCACGCTGTCTGCCTCATACACGCTTTACAAGGTTTCCGGAAGTTTTAGCAACGGCGTGTACGCCGGCGGGTTCAGCTATTTCATTAAGCCGTACCTCAATGTGAATGGCGGCGTCTACTACACACGCGACGGCAACGATAGCGCGAATCACTCCATCCTTGCAGCAAGCGGCGTGCAGTTCTTTCTTTCCAAGCGCACTACGCTGTACGCGCAACTTGGATACGTTCACAACCACGGCCACATGGACACCGGTCTCTCCATCAACAATGCTTTGTATGGAGTCGAAGGCTCCACGGTGGGTGCGAGCATTGGCCTCAGGCAGATGTTCTGAGCAACTTTGCGATCGTTGGGCGGCATGAAAACGGCTGACGTAAGTCTGCCTAGTGTCTGCCCGATCGCGTCTCGACGTGTTCGCTGAGGGGCGGCCTCGCTGATTTGCTGTCTCAATACTGTCCGAGGACTGGAATCGTCTTGCAGCGCGTCCGCGTTTTCATCGTGATTCGCGACAGACTCGTTCCGGGCGAGTCGACATCGGGTGGCGTAAGTGTTGCGAAGAATCCGAAACGCTCGGGCGCGCTGCGCAACAATGCCGGCGGCGAATTCATTCACCGCGCGTGCTTCTCGCGCGCTTCGATGTTATCGCCGAGGTGCAAGCCGGGCACAGAAACCGAGATATTCCCCGTGGCGGAGTCTTTCGCCTCCATCAGATCCAACGCGCCTTCTGCGCTCCAGTCCGAATAGCCCCCTGCAGTGATGCCGCGCTGTTCGAGCCACGTGACGCACGAGGGGGGAGCAACCTGGTGATCGGTGTCGAGCTTGCGGGACATCAGGAACCTTCCTCGACTTGAGCCATCAAGCCAACCGCAGCGTTGCTACCTTTGGCACGGTAAATTCCCGCGACCGTTGGGAGTACGCTTGTTGAGAAAGCAACGAGCGAACACAATGCCGGACGAAGTCTCACCGGGACCCGGATGCATGCTGGATCTGCGTGCCGGGAAACGGATGCCCTTGTTGCCGCGTCGCGCGGTCAACATGACGTATATTTTCCAGGTGAAGATTTAATAGGTAAAATGAATTTTTTTGCAATTAAAAATACGAACACAGAATGTTTTGTGCAATTTTCCACATTGAGCCACGCCGTTTGCAGCCGGCTTCGTTTGCCGCCGATCGCCTTGCGGTGAAGGGCGTAAGTCCGTTGGAGTAGGTACGTGAATTATTCAGGTGTTGTTGCATTCCTTGCCATTGTCCGGTGCAACGGCTTTGGGCGCGCGGCCGAAGTGCTTTGTCTCACGCAACCCACCGTAAGCAAGCGTCTCCGGCTCCTGGAAGAGGAACTGGGCGCCATGCTCATCGAACGAGGCCGCGGCGTCCGCGACATCAAATTGACCGAGGCCGGTGAGGCGTTTCTCGATGTCGCCGAGCGGTGGGTCGTGTTGTACCGCGAGACGATCGCGATTTCGGGGCAGTCGGAGCGTTCGTCACTGCGCATCGGCAGCATTGCGGGAATCAATTACGAATTGCTTGATGACGTCTATGCCGCGCTGGCCGCTTCCGAGCCACCGTTCTGGATCTCGATTCAGTCCGGCAATTCTCGTGAGCTATTCGAGAAGGTCACAAGCCGTGAGTTGGACGTGGCCTTCACCCGACAACCGTTCGCGCATGAACAGGTCATTACGCGCAAGCTCTACAGCGAGTGCATGGTGGGAGTTTGCCTGTCTGGTTCGAAACTCGCTGGCCGCAGCGGGGTCGAGACGGGTGAGTTGCTGCCCGAAAACGAGATCTTTGCGCACTCCGACGAGGAATTCCAGTCGTGGCACGACGCCCGTTGGGGAACGCGCGTTCAGGGCCGCATTACTGTCGATACGATTCACCTCACGCTATCGCTCTTGCGCCGACGCGATCAGTGGACTCTGGTTCCAGCAAGAGTCGCGCAGGTCGCTTGCCAGAAACACGATTTTGCGTCATTCACGCTGCGTGATGCCACGCCTGAGCGCTCGTGCTTTTTGATCACACCGGCATCGGGCCGGCGCGGAGCGGCGGAGGCGCTTGGCGCCCTGGAGGAAATCATCGGGCTCGCACTCTCGGCGTCTGCCCGGCGCTAGATAGCGAGCGCAAATCACGGAGCTCAAGGGACGCTGCCAACGCCGTTCCGGATCGCATAGTCAATCAGCTGAGCATTGCTGGTGAGATTGAGCTTCTCCAGTATGCGGCTGCGGTACGTGCTCACCGTCTTCACGCTAATGAAGGTCATCCGCCCGATTTCCGTGAGCGACTTGCCGCTTACGATCAGTTGGAGGATCTGAAGCTCGCGCGCAGACAGGCGAAAGTGAGGCATTGTCTCACCGCTGTCGCTAGCGGCAGGTACGCCGGGCACATTCAGATAGCGCTGGCCCTTTGCGACCGTGCGAATCGCGCTGAAGAGTGCTTCCGGCGTGGTGTCCTTCGAGAGATAGCCGTTCGCACCCGCGCGAATCGTCGCGGCGCCGAATTGCGCTTCCGGGTACATCGACATCATGAGCACAGGCAGGTCGGGCATCGTGCGGCGAATGCCCTCAAGCACGTCGAGGCCGCTGCGCCCGTTCAGGTTGATGTCGAGCACGACGACATTGAATGGTTGATCACGCACGAGCGAGAGCGCTTCGGCGCTGCTCGACGCTTCGGCAGACACGCAGAATTCGGGCTTGTCAGAAAGCAGGCGCCGCAGCCCGGAGCGGAAGATCGTGTGATCGTCGACAAGAAGGATTTTAATCACGCGCTGCGCCTCCCGTCGCCGAGCGGCAGCGTCAGTTGGATGCAGGTGCCACAGGTAGGGCCCGGGCGCGCGGAGAATTCGCCGCCGACCTCCCGGGCGCGTTCGCGCATGCTGATGAGGCCCATCCCGCCGCGTCGGTGCCTCGAGGACTTGATGCCGACGCCGTCGTCTTCCACGAACAGATCGAAACGCGCTTCATCTACCTCGATGCGAACCACGACCTGCGTGGCCTGTGCGTGGCGCACGACATTCGTGAGCGATTCCTGGAAGATACGGTATGCCGCGAGCTTTTGCAGCGATGAGAGCGGCGCCGCCTCACGGGTGATTTCCACCATCGGGCGCAATCCGTGGCGTGGACAGAAGCGATCGAGGTGATGACGGATGGCGGCTTCAAGTCCGAGATAATCGAGGACCGCCGGATACAGCGATTCGGAGATCTCGCGCACGACGTCGATGCCTTCCTGGACCGACGCGAGCAGGTCGCGGGTGATGGCGCCAAGCTCGCTGGTTGGCTCGCGCTCCAGAATCCGGTTTGCGTCCATCTTGATGCCAGTGAGGATGCCGCCGAGCACATCGTGAACCTCCCGCGCGATCGTCGCGCGCTGCTGTTCCCGCACGCTGTTGAGGTGCGTCGTGAGTTCGCGCAGTTCTTCGCGGGACGCGTCGAGTTCGCGCTCATAGCGCAGCCGCTCCGAGACGTCGATTGCCACGCCGGCGACCGCCGGCCGCCCGTTGAATTCAACGGCGCTGCCATGAACCTCCAGATCGATGTCGCGCCCGTCCTTGTGGCGGCCGCGCGTCAAATAGCGAATGCTTGACCCCTGGAGCAGGCGTTCCGTTTCCTTGCGCTGTACTTCATCGAGCGAACCCGGCGATACAAGGTCCGCCAGGCGTTGCCCCACGATTTCCTCGGGCTGGAACCCGGTCATGTGTGCAAAGGCCGCGTTCGCATAGCGCAGCACGCTGTCCTGAATGACGTAGATGCCGACGAGCGACTGCTCGACCAGTGCCCTGTATGGCACCTCGCCGCTGGCGTTTGAATTGGGATCCGGTTTCATTTCTCGCATTCTTCAAGCGGCCGCTCTCGTGAGCGGCGATTACTTCAGAAATTTCCTACAGATTTCCTGCTTGCGACCGCAGAGAATCGGCCGAGGCCAATTGGAGCGCGCAATCAAGCGCGCCGGATTCCGGCGCAATTTCATCGCGCCTTTTATTCCGGGATACTGAGGAGACGCAATGAGTAATTTCCCTTATCAGCTTCAGGGCGGGATGGCAGTCATCCGGCTTGATGCACCGCCTTTGAATTGTCTCGGCTTGCAGGTGCGGCGCAGCCTTGCCGAGGCTATCGATGCCGCGCTGGCCAACCCAGAAGTTTCCGCGCTGATTCTATACGGAACCGACGAGGTGTTCTCTGCTGGCGCCGATCTGGGCGAATTCGGCTCGGCCGACATGACGCGCGAGCCGAGCCTGCCCACGCTGGTGGAGCGGCTCGAGGGCAGCCCTAAGCCGACGATTGCCGCGATTGGCGATCTCTGCATGGGCGGCGGTTTCGAACTGGCGCTCGGCTGCCATTTCCGGGTGGCTCGGCGACGCACGAAGGTGGCGCTGCCCGAGATCAAGCTCGGCCTCCTGCCGGGAGCGGGCGGCACGCAGCGTCTGCCTCGCGCAATTGGCGTCGAGCCCGCGCTCAACCTGATGCTCTCGGGGCAGCCAGTCGCCGTCGACTCCTTGCGCGAGACCGGTCTCGTCGATGTCGTGACGGAGGACGATCTGCTCGACTCGGCACTTGCCTTCGCGAAAGAAACGGTGACGCGCAAGCGCCCCTTGCGCCGCCTGCGCGATGAGCATGTCGTCACCCCTGAAGTCGATCTGTATCTGAAGTTCGTGCGCAATGCGCTGGCGCCAAAGGCCAGTCAAGGGCTCGCGCCGCTGCGCTGCGTCGATGCGGTGGAAGCGGCTTGCACGCAGCGCTTCGAGGACGGCATCGCGACCGAAAAGGCGCTGTTTCGGGCACTGCTCGACACGCCGGAATCGCGGGCCTTGCGGCACGCCTTCTTTGCCGAGCGGGCATGCGCGAAAGTGCCCGGCTTGCCGAAAGACACGACGGTCCGCAGCGTCGAGCGTGTGGGCGTGGTCGGTGCCGGAACGATGGGTTCGGGCATCGCGATTGTGTTTCTTGACGCTGGCATGAGCGTGGCGTTGCTCGAACAGTCGGACGAAGCCCTGGCGCGTGGCGTCGATAACATCACGCGCCACTACGAAACGCTTGCCACGAAAGGGCGCCTCGGCGACGCCCAGGCGAGCGCATGCCTCGCGCGCCTGCGCCCCACGCTCGACGACACGGCGTTGCGAGATGCGGACCTGATCGTGGAGGCGATCTTCGAAGATGTGGCGGCCAAAACGGCAATGCTGCGCCGGCTCGATGGCGTGGCGCGCCCGGGGGCGATACTCGCCTCGAACACATCGACACTTGACCTGAACGCGCTCGCCGCAGCGACCTCGCGGCCAGCGGATGTTATCGGACTGCATTTCTTTAGTCCTGCGAACGTCATGAAGCTGCTCGAAGTGGTGCGCGGCGAACATACCGCACCCGACGTGCTGGCGACGGCAATGGCGCTCGCGCGCAGGATCCGCAAGACAGCGGTGGTGTCGGGTGTCTGCGACGGCTTTATCGGCAACCGCATGCTGAACCAGTATCTGCGCATAGCGGGCTTTCTCGTCGATGCGGGCGCGACGCCGTGGCAGGTCGATCGCGCGCTGGAGCAATGGGGCATGGCGATGGGGCCGTTCCGCATGTCGGATATGGCGGGCAACGACATTGGCTGGGCGATTCGCAAGCGCATGGCAATCGAGCAGCCGCAGCTTCGTTTCTCCGGTATTGCCGATGTGCTGTGCGAGCAAGGCCGCTTCGGGCAGAAAGCGGGCAAGGGCTGGTATCGCTATCAGGAAGGACAGCGCAAGCCGTTGCGGGACCCCGAGGTGGACGCACTGATTCGGGACTATCGGTCGCAAAGCGGCTTCGTCGCGCGCCGCATCGAAGACAGCGAAGTGGTCGAGCGATGCATCTTTGCGTTGATCAACGAGGGGGCGCGCATTCTCGATGAGGGCATCGCGCTGCGCGCCTCGGATATCGACGTGGTCTATCTCTCCGGTTACGGCTTTCCGCGCTGGCGCGGCGGCCCGATGCAGGTCGCGGACGAATTCGGCTTGCATCGCGTCGTGCGCCGCATGCGCGACTTCGCCGCGGACGCGCAAGACGACGCAGCGTTCTGGACGCCCGCGCCGTTGCTCGACCGCCTTTCCGCCGCTGGCGGCCAATTCAATCAGCCTGGAGCCGCGCAATGAACGAGGCCGTTATCGTTTCAACCGCGCGTACCGCGCTCACGAAGTCGTGGCGCGGTGCGTTCAATCTCACGCATCCTGTCGCGCTCGGCGGTCATGTCGTGCACCACGCTATCGAGCGCGCGGGCATCGAGGCCGGCGAAGTCGAGGACGTCATCATGGGCGCGACCTTCCTCGAAGGGCCCGCTGGTATGAACATGGCGCGCCAGGTCGCGCTGCGTGCGGGTTGCCCCGTCACCACGAGCGGCCTGTCGATCAACCGGTTTTGTTCATCTGGACTACAAAGCATTGTGCTGGCCGCGCAGCGCGTGGTGGTCGGCGAGGGCGACGTTTATGCGGCAGGTGGCGTCGAGTCGATTTCGCTCGTGCAGAACGACGCGAACCTGAAGGGACTGAAGGAAGCCTGGGTCGAGCACCACAAGCCAGAGGTCTACTGGACGATGCTGCAAACGGCCGAAGCCGTGGCGCAACGCTACCGGATCGGCCGTGAGGATCAGGATCAATACGGCGTGCGCAGCCAGTTGCGTGCCGCCGAGGCGCGCGCGGCGGGCCGCTTCGCCGACGAAATCGTGCCGCTGGCGACGACGATGGGCGTCGTTGACCGCGGCACGGGCGCCTTCAGGCGGGAAACCGTGACTGTCGAGCAGGACGAAGGCATTCGCGCCGATACGAATTTCACCGCGCTTTCGACGTTGTCGCCAGCGCAGCAAGGCGGTGTGGTGACGGCCGGCAACGCCAGCCAGTTCTCGGACGGCGCGTCGGCCTGCGTGGTGATGAATTCGCGCCTGGCGGAGCGCCGCGGTCTTGCTCCGTTGGGTATTTTCCGCGGCTTCGCCGTGGCCGGCTGCGAACCCGGCGAAATGGGCATTGGCCCAGTGTTCGCCATTCCAAAGCTGCTGGCGCGCACCGGCGTACGCAGCGAAGACATCGGTCTCTGGGAAATCAACGAGGCTTTTGCCGTGCAGGTCCTGTACTGCCAGCGCCAACTGAACATTCCCGACGAGCGGCTGAACGTCAATGGCGGCGCCATCGCCGTGGGTCACCCTTATGGCGTGTCCGGCTCGCGTCTCGTCGGTCACGCGTTGATTGAAGGCAGGCGGCGCGGCGTGCGCTACGTCGTCGTGTCAATGTGCATTGGCGGCGGCATGGGTGCAGCAGGGCTCTTCGAGGTCGTCGCATGAACGTACTGCATTTGACGCATTGGCCAAAGCACTTGCCGCACCGGCTGTGCGTGCCAGCCACGAATCTGGCTGACAACCTGGCCGTCTCCGCGCGGCGCTATCCGGCGCGCACAGCGCTCAGTTTCTATGGCAAGGCCATCAGTTATCGCGAACTTCATGAGCGCGTCGAACGTCTCGCTGGTTTTCTGCGCACGGAGTGCCAGGTGCGGGACGGCGACCGCGTGCTGCTCGATATGCAGAACAGCCCCGCGTTCGTGATTGCGTACTACGCGATCCTGCGCGCGGATGCGATCGTCGTGCCGGTCAATCCGATGAATCTCCGCGAGGAGATTGAATGGTACGTACAGGACAGCGGTGCGCGCGTGGCCTGCATCGCGCAGGAATTGCAGGCGCAGTTCGCGCCGCTAGTGGAAGCGGGGCAACTCGACAAGGTGATCGTCGCGGCGTATGCCGACGATTTGCCCGAGTCGCCCGAATTCGATGTCCCCGAGATCGTGCGCGCACCGGCGGCGGCGATCGTTGCGCCGGGTTTCGTCGCGTGGAGCGAAACCGCGCAGCATGCGCCGCTGCAGTGCGCGAGCCGACGCGGCGGCGAGGACATTGCGCTGCTCGTCTATACCTCGGGCACGACCGGGCATCCGAAGGGCTGCATGTTGAGCCATCGCGCGCTCAACGCGCAGGTCGTGAGCCTCGCGGACTGGAACGGCTGGACCGCCGAGGCGATTGCGCTCGCGACGGCACCGCTGTTCCATGTGACGGGCATGGCGTCGGCGATGAACCTGCCGATCTACGCGGGCGCGAGCACGGTATTGCTGCCGCGCTGGAACCGCGAAGTCGCGGCGGAACTGATCCAGCGCTATCGCGTGAGCCACTGGTGCAACGTGCCGACGATGGTCAGCGATCTGCTCGCGATCGCCGATATCGACCGTTACGACTTCTCGAGTTTCCGCTATATCGGCGGCGGCGGCAGTTCGATGCCCGAGGCGGTCGCCACGCGTCTTCACGCGCTGACCGGGCGCGAATACCTCGAGGGTTGGGGGCTCACCGAGGTCGCCGGGGCGATCCACTTGAATGCGTACACGAAGTCAAAGCGCCAATGTCTTGGCATGCCGACGTTCGACGTCGATACGCGCGTGATCGACACGGCCACCGGTGCGCAGCTCGGTGTGAACCAGCAGGGCGAGTTCGTCACGCGTTGTCCGTCGCTCTTCAGCGGCTACTGGAATAACGAGCAGGCAACTCGGGAAGCATTCGTCGAACTCGATGGCAAGCCATTCTTTCGGACCGGCGACATCGGTTACTTCGACGAAGACGGTTTCTACTTCTTCGCGGATCGCCTCAAGAGAATGATCAATGCCGCTGGCTTCAAGGTTTGGCCTGCCGAGGTGGAGGCGATGCTGTACCGGCACCCGGCAATACGCGAGGCTTGCATCGTGGGCGTCGACGATATGCGTCGCGGCGAGACCGTCAAGGCTTATGTGGTGCTCAATCAAGAAGCAGCCAGCGCTCTGACGGCAGAAGACATCATTGAATGGTCGCGCGGACAGATGGCCGCTTACAAGATTCCACGCCTCGTGGAGTTCGTCGACGCGCTGCCACGCTCGGGCACCGGCAAGATTCAGTGGCGATCGCTTCAGGAACGAGAGAAGCAAATGAAGGAGAAGCAGGCATGACTCAGTATGCAGCACCTGTGGCTGATATCCGCTTCGTCATGAGCGAGCTTGCCGGGCTCAGCGAAGTGGCTGGATTGCCGGGCCACGACGAGCTTGGCGAGGACCTTGTCGAGGCGATTCTGACCGAAGCCGGCAAGTTCGCCGAAACGGTACTCGCGCCGTTGAACGCGAGCGGTGACCGCGAAGGTGTGAAGTGGACGCCACAAGGCGTGGCCACACCCGCGGGCTTTCGGGAAGCCTACGCACAATATACGGCGGCGGGGTGGAACAACGTAGGTGTCGAGCTTGCCCTGGGCGGCCAGGGGCTGCCGTGCCTCGTATCGACAGCGGTAGCCGAGATCTTCATGGCGGCGAACAAGGCGTTCTCGATGTGCCCCGGGCTAACGCTCGGCGCTATCGAAGCGTTGGCCGCAGCGGGATCGGATGAACTCAAGGCGCGCTATTTACCGAATCTGGTCAGCGGCCGCTGGGCGGGCACGATGAACCTCACCGAGCCCCAGGCTGGCTCTGACGTAGGCGCGATTCGTTGCAGAGCGGTCCCCACCGATGACGGCCGCTATCGCATTTACGGCCAGAAGATCTTCATTTCCTATGGCGAGCACGACCTGACCGAGAACATCGTGCATCTGGTGCTCGCGCGCACACCCGATGCACCTGACGGCGTGAAAGGCATCTCGCTCTTCGTCGTGCCCAAGTTCCTTGTCGAAGCCGATGGCAGTCTCGGTGCGCGCAACGACGTGCAGTGCGCGTCGGTGGAGCACAAGCTCGGCATACACGGCAGTCCGACTTGCGTGATGGCCTACGGCGAGCGTGACGGCGCGATTGGCTACCTCGTGGGCGAACGCCATCGCGGCCTGCAGGCGATGTTCGTGATGATGAACGCCGCGCGTTTGACGGTCGGCATGGAGGGCGTGGCGCTGGCTGAGCGGGCGTATCAACAGGCGCGCGGCTATGCGCAAGAGCGCGTGCAGGGGCGGCCGAGCGGCGCAAGCAGCGCGATGGTACCGATCATTCAGCATCCCGACGTCAAGCGGATGCTGATGACGATGCGCAGCCAGATCGAAGCGATGCGCGCCATGGCTCTTGTGATCGCGCGGGCGCAGGATATGTCTCGGTGCCACGAAAGTGTAGCCAGACGGGCATCGGAACAGGCATTTGTCGACCTCATGACGCCGGTGTTCAAGGGATGGGCGACCGAAACTGGTCTGGACGTCACCTCGCTGGGTGTGCAGATCCATGGCGGAATGGGCTATGTCGAAGAGACCGGGGCGGCGCAGCATCTGCGTGACGCACGAATCAGCACGATCTACGAAGGCACGACCGGCATTCAGGCGGCTGACCTCGTGACCCGTAAGCTCGCGCGCGACGAGGGCAGGACGTTCAATGCGGTTGTGGGTCAGATGCGCGAGAACGCGGCAACGCTCATTGGGGAAGACAGAAGCTTCGCGGCGCTCCATGAACGCTTCATATCGAGCGTCGCTGCCTTGGAAACAGCGGGCCATTCCTTGCTGCGCGCGGTTGCGCACGCACCTGACGAAGCACTTGCCGTCTCTGTGCCGTTTCTCATGCTGTTCGGGCAGGTGGCAGGTGGATGGCAACTCGTGCGTGGCGCGCTAGCCGCACATCGGCGGTTGAAGCACGATAATGCCGCGAATTCGGTCTTCCTGCGAACGCGCATCGAATTGGCGCAGTTCTACGCCCACCACGTCTTGCCGCACGCTGCGAGCTTTGCCGAAACCGTTGCGTACGGCGGCCGTGCGACGCTCGCGTTGGACGACGATCAGTTTTAGCACTGGGTATAAGTAGTTCGCGCCGGTTTGCCGGGATGGCCAGCCGGCGCTTCAAAAAAGAGAATGAACATGAGCAAGTTGCACACGGACATCGATCTCGGACGTTTCGCGGAGCGCGGTCGAGACTGCCTACCCGGCTACCTGGGCATCGAAATGACTTCGATCGGCCAAGGTACCGGATCAAGCCGCATGGCAGTAAAGGGCCTGCATTTCGCACCCAATTCGTATCTGCATGCGGCCAGCATTATTGCGCTCGCAGACAGCACGTGTGGCTTTTGCACGGAAGCCCATTTGCCGGAGGGCGCGACGTCGTTCACCACTGTCGAGCTCAAGAGCAATCACCTCTCGACGATACGTTCTGGCGTTGCGATCTGCGTTGCCAATGCCGTTCACCTCGGAAAGCGTACACAGGTGTGGGACGCCGTCGTGAAGGATGAGGCTTCCGGCAAGACCCTAGCGCTGTACCGCTGTACGCAGATGATTCTGTGGCCGGCGACATGACCGACGAGAGAATCTCGCGCTGTGCGGCAGTCTGCGTTGTCTTCATGCGAGAAGTCTTCGTACGCGAATGCTGCCGCGGTCATGCAGCGCGTGGCAGCCTTAACGTCGACTTTCAGCCTCAGTGAATCGACTCCATTACGAAAGCGTGCTCTGAAGACCGCGTGCGAGTCTATTGCACCTGATGTGATATTACCGCTCAAATCTGCGTGCCTGCATGGCCGCGCGACGGCAAAGGGTGCGCTCTTGCGGGTTGCGGCGCAGGTGGTCCGCTCACCGTAGCGGCACTCCGGCTTTACTTTGCCTCGTGTTAGCCCATCTGGGGAAAGCTACCCGTCCAGGCAACGTTGTAGAAGGGCCATCGGGCAACAGAGTGACAGAAAGGCGGCTTCGGTGCCAAACACTTTGAACGCTCGGTGGCAGACTTCTGCGAGCACTCTCACCCGTGCCAGCACGTTTTCGTGGTCGGTTCGCGGAAACGGACGCTTGAATTTGGCTGTAGATCTCACAGCCGAATCGCGATTCTTGCTACGCCAGCCATGACGTACACGTGGAGTACGTGACCTGTTACATTCCATCGATTTCACCTGAAGAACGTGATGGACTCTCCGCTTGGGCGTGCAGTTCGCGGACGCCAGGCGCTATTCCTCGCGCCTGTATCAGCCGTGGACCGTCAGCGACAATCGGCCACATTAAGATCAGCAAGATACGCCATCAGTGCCGAGCTGACGCGGTCTATCAGTTCTACTACTACAGGCAGCTCAAAAATACCGCTGAGCTGGCCGTGTTAACTTAAACCAACCGGCCTCCACGATTCCCGGTGCGGTTCAGCCCGGTCCACTCGTACAAGCCTGAGCGATGAACATTCTCAAGACCGTTACTGCTGCAGCCGTGTCGATGACGGCAGGGCTGTGCACGAATTTCGCCATCGCGCAGGGCAATGCGTCGGATGCCGCGTTGATTCAACGCGGCGAATATCTCGCACGTGCTGGCGATTGCATGGCATGTCACAGCGCGCCAGGCAGGAAGCCGTTTTCAGGTGGCCTTGCGATCAAGAGCGGGATTGGCACCATCTACTCGACCAACATCACGCCGGATGCGCGATGGGGTATCGGTGGATATACGGAAGCGCAATTCGCGTCGGCGGTCAAACGTGGCGTACGCGCAGATGGCGCGCATCTGTACCCTGCCATGCCCTATCCGTCATACGCGAAGATCACGGACGAGGACATCCACGCGCTATACGCGTACTTCATGAAGGGCGTGCCCCCCGTGAGCGAAGCCGCGCCGAAAACGGCGTTGGGCTTCCCGTTCAATCAGCGCTGGGGTATGGCGCTATGGAATTGGGCGTTTGCGCCGGACAGGCCGTTTGCTGCGCCGGGCAATGCGAGTGAACAGGTTCGTCGTGGCGCGTATCTGGTCGAAGGGCCGGGTCACTGCGGTAGCTGCCATACGCCGCGCGGCTTTGCGATGAACGAAAAGGCCTACGACGGCGGCGACGCGCAGTTCCTCGCAGGCGGCAACCTCAACGGCTGGAGCGTGCCCTCGCTACGCGGGGGAGCGAACAGGATATCGTCGATTATCTGCAGACCGGGCGTAACAGCAGCGCGGCTGTTGCCGGTGAGATGACATCGGTCGTTTATCACAGCACCTCACACATGAGCGATGCCGATCTCGGGGCGATCGCAGCGTATCTCAAGTCGTTGCCCGCGCCACGGGTTGCACAGACGGCCTCGCACGCACCCGCGAACGGCACCACGGCGAAACTGACGGCCGCGCAGAATCTCACGCTCGTCGAGCGCCTCTACCTCGACAACTGCAACGCCTGCCACTTCGCGAACGGCAAGGGCGCCTCGCGCGTGTTCCCGCATCTGGACGGCGCGACGACGGTCAACGCGGCCAGTCCAACCGCGCTGATACACATCATTCTGGCTGGAGCGCGAACGCCGTCGACTGCGAAGGCCCCCTCGGTGCTGCCAATGCCGGGATTTGCGAACCGACTGACCGACGACGAAGTCGCGCAACTGGCGACATTCCTGCGTAGTGGCTGGTCAAATCACACTGGGCCGGTCGATACCGCTCAGGTCGCACGTGTGCGGCAGACCTTGTCAAAATAAGCAGCAGTTGATTTGTCCGAGCCCTCTGGCTCCCGTCGAAAAGATGGCGTGCATCTGAACAAAACAGGCTACAACGGCGTCCGCAGAAGGCCACGCGCGGACGCGGCAGGCCCTGACCACGGCCTCGCCGCCGTCGTCGGTGATGCAGGGAGGCTATGTGCTGCGTACGGACGGAAGCGGTGTACGGTCGTGCCGATGTCGGCGATACGCGGGCGCCGGAAGACATCAACCGCGGCCTTTAGCCGACTTGCCTGATCGTCCATCGCTCGAGCTGCTGCCCGTTGCCTGCTCAACGAGAGCAGCGGTCTGCTGTCATCTGATCCATTTGGGCCACGGCACTATCAACTTGTGCAATACCGCGTGCCTGTTCATCAGATGCCACTGTAATCTCAGCGACCAGATCTGCGACGAGTCCAATCGCACACTCGACGTCCGCCAACGCACGGTCCAACTGATCGGCTTTTTCTACCCCAATCTGGACGGTATCGACGGACACCTGGATCAGTGCCTTGAAATCTTTGGCGGCCGAAAAGGATCACTGAGCGAGACTGCGCACTTCGCCAGCTACGACCGCGAAGCCACGACCCTGCTCGACGGCGCGTGCTGCCTCGACTGCCGCGTTAAGGGCGGGGATACTGGTCCGAAATGCAATGCCGCCAATCAGCTCGATGATTTCGCCGATTCGCATCGAGTTCGAGCTGATTTCCCTAACCGTATCGAGGAGCGCCACGACAGAGCCACCGCTCTTCTCGACAGTGCTTCCCGCAGTGAAACCAATCCTATTCGCTTAGGCCGCAAAAGTCGCCGACATGATGCGCGAGTCGGAGCACTCACACGCGCACAAAAGGTGCGGAGCACCGCGTCGGAGAACAAAATCATTCGGGTTCGCACGGTAGCTGACCCGAATGCCGCGAGCGGTCATGTGAGTGACCTAAGCAGGTGTGCGTTACTGGCTGGCGCCGGCAGCCGCGTTTGCTTTCTTCTGCGCGTCTTGCAGATTTTGCGGATAGTTCACGTCGTTCTGTGCAGGCTTATAGCCAGCGTCTTCGAGTTTCTTGAGTTCGGCAGAATTTTTCGCACGTGCGGCCTTGTGCTCCGCCTTACGCTGCGCCCTGGCCTGGGCCTTCGCCTGTTTCTTCTGTTCCTTGGTGAGCGGCTGCGCGGTAGCGGCTTGCGTGCCGGCCGGTGCGCTGGCCTGCGTTTGCGCGAGCGCGGGCGCAGTGACGCCAATCAGGAATGCTGAGGTTGTCGCGGCGAGAGCCAGTTTGCTGATGGTAGAACGCATTGATTCCTCTATGATTGATTTGAGCAGCTTGCCCGCGCTGGAACACCGGATCAAGCTGCTGAATTGTGCGAGGTACGCACCGCACCAATGTAAACGAATCGCGCCAGAGATAGTAGCAAGCGCTGACCCTGACACCATGGAGCGGAGTCCGACAGTCCTCGTCACGGCCAGATCCGGCCCGGAGCTTTCTGCAGCGACCGTCGCAACGATTCTGATGCAGTTGAATGTGTGCACAACGACTTTGCAGTCACGCGCGGCGCGAAGACGCAAATGAGCCGCGTTCCAGGCACCGGTTGTTGGATGTGAAGATTGCTCCTACCTCCGCCAGGATTTCATTGTATTTTGTCATCATTGCTCCCCGCACGGTTTAAAAGACAGGCCTTTTCATCGTTGCAAGGAAGGGGCCTTGCGCCGGAACGCGCGTACGAGTATTGAACGGTGGTGTCATAAAAATTCCACTTATCCCTTTCAAAGAATAGGTGGATCAAGTGCCGAACGTGAGATCTGCGATAAGGTTGCGCACGCAACTAATTTAGCGGATTCTGACGCGGTTCGCTCTGTCGCAGCCAATGTGTTGGGAAAACCACACATCGCCGCTGCTGTCGGGCGAGCACATCTGGCCAGTGCGCATACCTATGTGAGCGGCCGCACCGATACTCTTCTAGCAGGCATACATCACACGCGTGGCGTGATGTATGCACCTTCTTTGCTGGTTCTCTCGTTTGACATTAAGCCGCTGCGAGGCGCGGGAACAGCTTCTCGGCGTTCCCGCGGTAGATGGCGTGGCGCTGCGTCTCGGTCAATGGATAGCTTTCGAGCAGTTTGGTGAAGTCGACCGAACGATCCTTGTTCGCGTATGGCCAGTCACTGCCGAAAGTGATGTGGGATGGGTCCGCGAAAGCCAGCAACGCAGGCAAAGCGAACGGGCTGCTCGACAGTGCGGTGTCGAAGTAAAAGCGTCGAAGTCGAGCGATGCCAGCCTCGTTAGTGTTGTCGGCCGCCACGACATGGGCAATGCGCTGTGCAGCATAGGGGATAAAGCCACCTGCGTGCGAAAGGATGAATTTGACGTTGCTAAAGCGTTCGAGCCATCCTGCCTTTGCAATGTTGATGGCAGCGCGCGTCGTGTCGAGAAGGAAGTCTGCTGCGTACGGCGGGATGCCGGGAACGGGAGCGCAGGGCAGGTCACCCGGGTGAATAAACACGACTGCATGTCTGCGGTCCAACTCTTCGAAAAGCGGAGCCCAGGATTCGTCGCCAAGATAGGTACCGCGAACGCTACTGATCAGCACGACACCGTCCGCCTTAAGCGCGTCGAAGGCGTACTTCGCTTCAGCGATTGCGCCATCAACATCAGGCAGGGTCAGGGTTGCGAAAAAGCCAAAGCGGCCAGGATGCTTAGCCACGACGTCAGCGGTGAATTCGTTGACTTCGCGCGCCTTCTCGCGAGCTTCCACGTCATCGCCAAGGTGAACGCCCGGCGTGGAAACGGAAAAGATGCCCGTGGCTGTATCTTCAGCAGCCATGACGTCGAGTGCTCCCTCAACGCTCCACTTCGGGATGGCAAGGCCGCCTGCGGTGATGCCGCGCTGCTCGAGCCAGGCGGCGTACGCCGGCGGAACAATGTGGTGATGGGTATCAATCTTGCCCAGCATAGGTTTCTCCTGAACGGGATGGACGAGTATCGGAAGGTCGTCGGGATATAGCTTAATCAGTTGACGATCAGCGTTTTTTCGTCGTGGGGTTAAAGAAAGAATGTGACAGCCGCGCTGGTGAGAGTGATAAAAATACTCGGAATAATGATGACTCTGAGTACTCGGCTTTCGTCGCCGATCTTGTTGATGGAGGTAGCCCCGATCAACAGCTTCACTGGCGAGATCATTGCGGAGATTCCCGCGCCCATGGCGCAGAATCAAAACAAAGATGACAATTAGGGGGGGAACAGCAAAAAGGACACCGAGGGCCACGATTTCCATCCGGTTGTTCTCTCATCTTGTATTTTCCGCGGCGGAATCCATACCGTAAAATGAATGTTTTTGATATTTAATATTCCGGATGAGAATTTTTTAGGTTTTATGTCCCATTCGACAACGAGACAGAAAGCGGGCTCAGAAACCGAACTTAGTGAGGCGCTTCGGCGCGGGCGATTACATCACGACGCGCGATCGCTTTCAGATCTGACGCCTCGCGGACGACTTCGGGTACGGACGGGCACGTTGATTTAGGTATGGGTCTAAGGGGGCGCCGCGGGGTTGTCTACGACGATGCCTTCGGAGGTGTTTATAGTGGGTTGATGGACTCCGACCTTCCCATTCTCTCGTTGTGGATCAGTCTGCGCGGCGTCAGACCGCCGGTCCGCCAGCGAGAGCCCACGCGGGCGTGCCCAGATCTTTGGTCAAGCGTTTCGCTGGCGGACACCGGCTGTCGGGCAGCCTGCGCAAGGCGCCAATTCTTACCGCGCACACTTAACATAATAAGGATTAGCGAAGTTTTATTTCGGAGTACGATGTAATTTTCATTCAAAATCGGGCTTCGACGACTTTCAAGGCCGATGATAATTCCGGAACCTACCGCTACCGCGCGCCGGCGAGGCACCCTTCGCCGACCGTGCGCGAACGATGTTCCTCATGCTGAAGCCGATCCCGGTCAACACCAGATGCGACGACCCAACCGTCGGGCCCTTATCCATGCTCAATCGAGCGTTGAATGGAGATCGGGTGAAAGCGCAACTGCGGAGCAGGATCGACCGTACCAATGTCAGCTACTGCCAACCCACATCAAAGTTCCAGATTCACTTCCCTTCATCAACAAGGTCCACGTTTGTTTGTATTTCCGGAAAGTAGTTGAACACACGCGCGAGTTGACCTACCGCAGCACGGGCTTTCTTTGGGGAGGATGAAGCAAAATCACTTCACGGGGAGTACTGATAAAACTACGCTGATTAAGATCCGACAAATAAGTGCCATTGGTCCCGACAAATAACCGATCGCAAATGCGACTGCGCGGTCATATGCGGTCGGAATCTGTGGATGAATCGTCTGAAGGTAGCGGGTTTATGAGTTGTGACGGCACGTGGCGTGAATATGGGGCCCATTGAGCACGCGCTCGCAATGGGACACGCGCGCACGCCGGCACCGGCCAACCGGAATGAGAAAAAACGGGGAGGTGCGGACGAGATCCGCTATTCGAGTTCGCTGAGTGCGACGCTGTAGCAGCGCTCGCGATCCCAGTCTGGATGAAGGGCTCTCAGGACGCCGATACGCCGGCCAATCGCCTCGTCGCGATCGCCAGTGACCTCGTGTGCGCGCCGCTGGGTCTGCAGTCGCTGCGCGATGGCGCCCAGCGCGAGCGACGCCTGTGCTTCGGCTCGGCTGCCGCGCAGGTGCTCGCGGCCGGCTTTGGATGCTTCTGTCGCGGCACGGTAACGGCGCATGATGGCTTTTCTGCGCTCGTGACGCAGCCACTTCGACAGACCGAACGCGCCGAAAAGCGCCGCCGGCACCTGGCGTAGCGACGCGAGGCCACGGTAATCGCCATCCTGCGTGCGTTCGGCGCGCTGCTGTGCCGTGACCAGGCCGGCGCGCAACAGGTCGCGCATCGCTCGCTCGGCCCGCCGCACGGGCAAGTACGCATGCCGGGCAAGGAAGGGCAGCGTGAGGCTCATGAAGCCGCCGTCGCGCTGCGGGACGCCGACACGCAGGCTCGCCAGGTCGAGATAGCTCAGCATCGCGCGCAGCAGCTGCACGCATGCCATGCGCCGCTCGCGGCGTTGCTGGCGATGACTGCCGTTCGCCGCGTTGAGGGTCGGCAGATGCCGGGCGGGTTCGTCCAGGTACGCGTCGAGGCGATCCTGCATTTCCTGCAGGATACGTGGGCGACCACCGCACCGGGCGGCGCGATTGCCCGCCCCGTGCGTTGCGCCCGCGCGCGACTGTCCGTACCCGGGATCGGGCGGCAGCGTGGCGCAGGAGGCGGAAACGGGCTGTGGCCGATCGTGCATCAATGGGTCGGCTTGCCGTCGGAGAGTGTCGGCCAGTCCTGTGCCGGGCGTCCGGGTTGCGGCTGTGGCCGGGGATCAGCGGACGGGCTGGCACCGGGCGGGCCGAGAACGTCCTGCACCTGCTGGTCGACGCGCGCGTGGCGATATTGATCCATCGCCCGGTTCAGGCGCTCGTCGCTGAACCGCACGCGCAGCCCGGCATCTACCGCCACCCTTGCGGCCGCCGACTGGTGCGCGTCGTCGCCGGTCAGTTCGAGCGTGCGGCCGAACTTGGCCTGCGCGAGGCGAAGCCCGGTCTCGATGGCGGCCCGGTCAACCTGCAGCACCTGCACGCTCGTGCCGCGATCGCGAACGACGTCGCGGCCATCGAGCCGGTAGGTGACGTGGCCACGCTCATTGACCGACCACGACAGCTGGGGCGAGCGGAAAATGATCGCGTTGTACTCGTCGTGCCCATGCGGACGCGGCGTGTTCGGCCGGATCACGTTGAACGCCCCGTCGCCGGCGTCGTCCTCGAGCACAACGGCCAGCCGCTCCGGTCCCGCGGTGCGGCGCAGCTCCTCGAGCGCCCGCTCATCCCCCTGCTCGGCCCGCGTGCGCAGCCAGCCGGAAAAGCTCGGGCCGCCCGCGGAGCCAAATTCGGCCTTGAGTGCCGCCCGCTCGCGCGCGATGGATTCGCGCAGCGCGTCCTCACGGCCAAGGCGATCGGCACGGGCGAGCGACGTCGCCGCACGCCGCCCGGCCGGCTTCAGACCCATGTCCTGCCTGATCGCCGCCCGTCTCGTTTCGAACGCGGCGCGGATCTCTCCGCGGCGCTGCTGTTCGCTCGCGCGCTGTGCAAGCCACGCGTCGATGCGGGCCGCGACATGTGCTTCGCGCGCGACCGAATACTCACGCCAGAGTGCGGCGCGCGGCAGCTCACGCGGGGCCGGGACCAGCTCACCGGCCTGCTGTCGCTGCCAGACCTCGCGCAGCAGCGGAGCCGCTTCCCGCCACGACAAATTCAGTTCCTTCGTGAGGAAGTCCGACACGTTGAGGTTGCGCGAGCCTGCGCGGATGCGGGCGGCGCCGTCGCGGCCGGTGACAACCTGGTATTTCGCGGGCCGCACGCCGTGTGTGTGGGACAGCTCGGCCAGCAGACGGCGGGCGTCGAGACCCTTGCGGATCTCATTAAATTCGGCATACTTATTAACTGATTCGTCGCGCTGTCGAATCTCGCGCGCCAGTTGCGACAGCACGTTGTCGGACACCCGTCCGGTGTGACGCGGTGTAGCGAACGCGGCGTCTCCAGCGCGCGAGCGGCGCGACCGGTACGGTGGCGCGTCGTCTGTGAGCCCGGGCGGTGGCAGGTTGAATGGCCGGCCAGCCCCGAAATCGAACGGCACATCGATCGCGTCAAGCCGGTCCGCAAACGGATCGTGTCGCAGACCGGCAAACCAGCCAGGCGGCGACATACCGGCCGGTGCGTCTGTCGCCGGCGATCGCATCGGCGGCAGGCTGTTGAATGGATCGATGAGTGGATCGCCGAACGCGTAGTGCGCTTCAAGCGCACGGTGGTACGCATCCAGGTGGCCGGGAGGCGGGGCAAATGCAGGGGCAACTGCGGGGCCGCCTACTCGTTGCGCTGCAGGCTCTCCATGGCGATCTGCAGTCCATCGCAGGCGATCCGCGGATACGGCGCCGTCTGGCTCCAGCTGGTAAAGCGCATCACCCGGCAATAGCACTGCAGATCGATGTCCGATGCCGTCCACAGGGCGGCCGGACAGGTCTCGCAAAGCGTCGAAGGGTTCGGGCGACGGGTAGGCCCCACCTGCGACAGGGTCAAACTCGGCATCGAGCCCGCCGTATCCATCGTCGACGCGTCCCGCGCTGTCGAGGTCGGTTTCGCGCGCGCCGGGTCCGTCGACGGCATAGGACGGCTGGGCGCCGAATTCAAATGCGCGTCCGGATCGTTGAAGATGTCCGTCGAGGCCTGGGAGGGAGTCGTCTGCTCGGTCATGATATGCCTTCAGATGTTGTGCATAAAAACCGCGTTCAAGATCCGCGAGCATCAGCTCGCGGTCGTGGGGAGAGGATTCCTGGTAGCGCTGGTACTGACGGCTGCCGCTGTTGAGATACTTCACCTCGCGCGCGCGCGTCGCGTACCACTCGTTGAGTACGGCGGTGATGTGCCCCGGCGTGCGTCGCGGCGCAACACCCGCTTCGTAACGGTCGACGGCATCGGCCGAGAGCGCCTGCAGCTTTTCGGCGGTCGGCAGTGCGATGAATTCAGGCGTGAACACGTATTCCTTGAGGTTCACGCCCTTGCCGGCGCCGGCGGGCTTCACGTTCGGATAGGCATCGTCGCGGCCGGCGTTGCGCATGCGTACGGCGCCGTGCTCCTGCAGCAGCGCCATGAAGTCGGCGTGGTTCTCGATCTGGCGATCGAGCACCGCGTCGAGGATCTCTTCCTTGAGCTCGCGGCTGTTCGCGCGGAACAGGTCGCCGCGGTAGCGGCTGATCATTTCCGACGCATCGGTGAGCAGCGTGCGCCGGTTGTCCTTTGGGCTCGCAAGCCCGTATTGCGCGTTCACATGCTCCTGGAATGCGTCGATGAAGCTCAGGTTTGAACGCACGTAACCGAGCGGTTCAAGGTGCTTTTCAGCCAGCAGATTCCAGCGCGGAATGACGATATGGATGTGCGGCTTGCGCTCGACCAGTTCACCGCTCGACTGGTTCACATAGCTCTTGATGCGGGGCAGGTGAGCTTCCGCATAGAAGCTGTATTCGTCCGGACGGTATGCGTGCAGCGCGAACGCTTCGAAATCGCGCACGATCTGGAACAGCGTCTGGCGATCGACGTGATCCTCCTTGAAGGAGAGCGTGATCGACAGGTAGCGCTCGACACCTGGCGCGGCATTGATCGACTGGATCACCGCGTTGGTCAGGTCGAGATCGCCGGCGAGCACCACGCGCTCGTCGAGTTCGTCGCGATCGATGTCGCGGTCGACCTTGCGGCCTTCCTCGAGGTATTGCTTCACGCCGTCGTGGCGGCCGGACACCCTAATCAACACGATGGAGATGCGCCTTCAGCAGTTGGGTGATCAACTCCAGCTCGTCGACCAGCGCAACGAAGGTGGATTCGGACAGCCTGCCGGACACGCGCGCGCTGTTCGCCACGTGCGCCAGCTGGTTGAGGTTGTTGCCGGTCCTGTTGATCACGTACATGATCCGCTGCCGCTCGAGCGTCGCCGGCGGCCGCGCGACGATCTGCGTGCGGTTCGTGAGGATGCAGTCGCGCAGGAACTCCGAAGGGCTCATGCCCGAACGCTCGACCTTCTCGTTGAAGATCCGCCACTGCTCGTCCGTCAGGCGCGTGCTGACCGGCTTGCCGAGTGCCGGGTGCGCTTTCCGGCGGCCGCGGCGTTTCGGTCCGGTCACAACATGGAGATCGTCAGCGCTCATGGCAGTTGCCGTCCGTGGCGGTCAATGGCGTGGAGTCGGTGCCGGCTGCGATCTTCTGCGGTCGGCGCGGGCGGGTTTCAATGTGTCAGCGGGTCAGCAGGACACCGGTCAGGGTCCGTTCTGGACAGCGCCATATTTCGAGTTGACCGGCCCCTTCACGTCGCTGCCGACCGACTGGCACTGGTTCAGGAAATCGCCGCGCGCACTGGACGTGCCGCTCAGGTCGAAGTGCCCGTTGTGAAATTTCACGATGGAAAAGTACGAGGCCTCGTATTCGGCGCACGTCTTGCCACCGTTGCCGCCCATGATCAGACCGGCCAGACAGAGCACCGCGCCGCACGCATCCTGGTTGTCGTCGGCGCGTGCCGTCGGCGCGACGAGTACACCGGCCAGTGCAGCGCTGCACAGCGCGGCCGCAATCGATCGTCGTTTCATGGCATGACTCTTGGTTAACTTCCGATCAGTGAATGGGTGTTCCATCGCGCTACTCCTCGAGACGGTGCGCATCTCAGTCTCCGTATCGATGCTCACAGGACCCTTCTTCGAGCTCTCCTGCCTGCGTTCCATGATGTCGTCCTCCATCAGCGCCGAAAGATTCCGGCCGCCTGCGATCAGCCGTCCAGTTCGATGCTTCGCTAGATCAGCGTGTGCGCCAGACGCGAGACGATCCAGATGAGTGCGCCGCCTGCGCAAAATGCAATACCCATGCGCGCGGCGATTGAGCCGGTTGCGGGCACCACAGGCTTCGTGTTGACCGCGCGATCACGCGATTCAACGGCCACCCGCAGCCGTGCAAGTTCGTCCGCCACTTCCGCGGTCGCGGTGCGACGCGCCTGGTCGGCCGCCTTCGCGGCAACCTCGCCGATGAAGGCCTGACGCGACTGCGTGAGCAGCTTCGTCAGCTGCGCGTTCTCCTCGCGCAACGCCTGCACCGTCGCGGTCAGCTTCTGGTCGGTGGACTCCATCAGGGCGACAACATGGTGCTGCGCGTCCACCACCTTCATCTGCTCAATCAGGATCTCTGCGAGCACGGCCAGCTCGTTGGACGCCGGCATCGTGGCGATCAGCTGGCCCAGGCGCTCCGACGCCTTGCCCGCGTGATCCGGTTGCGGCGTCGGCTCGTTCATGCATCCACTCCCGCCATCAGCGCGTTGAACGCCTGATCGAGCAGCGGCTCGATGGAGAGCGCCTTGCGTTTGAGGCCGACCAGCCGCACGAGACGGTCCTTCTCCGAGGCGGTCGGAGCGTCGATCAGTTGCGTCTTGTAGTCGACCCCGTCGGTTGCGATATCGTGGATCGTGCGGCCCGCCGCGGCTGCGAGCGTGAAGACGTCGTTCTTCGGCACGAGCGCGTCCTGGTTGAGTTCGAACGTCCCCTTCCTCTCATGCAGTTCGAACAGCTGGCCGAAGTGACGGCGTAGCGTCACCTCGCGCGCCTCGCTCTTGACCAGCTCGACCTTGTTCAGCAGCACGCGGATGCGCCCAGGCTCGACGCCGAGATCTGCAAGCATGTTGATCGTCTTGATGGTGTCCTTCATCTGCTTGCTTTCCGGCTCGACCGGCACGATGAAGCACGTGTAATCCTCCTGCGCGCCCTCGGCACCGTCGAGGCGGTTCAGATATTCCTCGACGTTCGACGCGCCGATATCGACCAGCAGCGCCCGGCCGAGCATCAGTTCGTCGTGCAGTTCGTCAAAGCGTGCGGCAATCATCACCTCGACCTTCGGGCCCGCCGAGTCATCGGTATTGATCGACTCGACCTGACGCACTGACATATGCGGCAGCCGTGGCGCGAGCAGTTCGCGGGTTACGGTTGTCTTGCCGACGTTGCCGGAGCAGTTCACGATGGCAATGCTCATTTCGATATCCTCATGAATGGGAGTGGGCGACGCTTACATAGCGACCTTCGCTGGCCCGCCCGTCTGCTGCTGATCGGGCTTCGGGCTGTTCGACTGTCCCGGCGCCGGTGCGGCCTTCGGCGCGGTCCACGCCGCGTGCAGTTCAGCCGCGCGCCGGTCGACCTCGGCGGCGCCCGCGTCATGGCTGAGCTCACCACGGGCAATGCGTGCCTCGATCTCGGTCCCGGCCTGGATGCGCGCGTCGAACCGGCGAATGACTTCGGCCCGCATGCGCGCGGGTGCCCGTTCGAGCGACTTTTCGAGAACCTCGCGCAGCTGCGCGACGGTCTTCGGTGCTTCGCCCGGAGCCGCGGTTGCTGCTACCGGCGCGGCGGGCGTCGCCTGCGGTTTCGCGTCTGCCTGCATGAGTGCCGGATTTGCGCTTGCCGGGCGGACCCTCGTCGCCGGACCAGGAGCCGGCGACGCCCCGGCCCTGATCGTCAGGGCCGCACGTTCACGCTTCGCGGCCTCGAGCAGGGCCTCGTCGCTTTCGGCCGGTTTGAAGCCCTTCACGTCCACGCCCGCGAGGGACGCTTCGATCCACGCATTGCGGCGGAACGTTTCGCTGCCGCGCACGACAATCGTGTCCCAGTTCTTGGCCTTCGCCACCGCGACCATGTCGGCAATCGTTGCGCGATCGTTCTGCCGGGAGTTCAGGCGTGCGCCGACGTCTTCGAAGTGCGGCTTCGTGACCGGTGTCGCATCCGGCTGCGTATCTGATTGCCTCGCCGGCTTCGCCTCCATGGCATCAAGCTTCCAGAACCGGCCGTCCTTCACCATGTAGCGCGACGCGACGTGGGCGGGCACGTCGTAGCCGTCTTTCGTGACGACCGGCTTGCGGGAGGCCGGATCGGCGCCGATCTGGTTGTCGCGGGTGTCGGTGCTACGCGCCTGGCCTGCCCGGGACGCAGCTGCCGGTGCGCCGGCGCCGCCCTCCGACACTGGCGCCGGCTTACCCTGCTCGCGCAACAGCTTCCCGGCGGCCGCATGTTCGCCCTCCCGCACCGTGCGCACACGCTCCAGATCCTGCGCCGACACGGTGTCAAATTCAGGCCGCTGCGGGTCGTTCGCCGGATTCCTGGCGTCGGGTTCATTCTGCGCAGGCGTCTGCGCGCGCTGGACCTGCGTGTCGAGCACGCCTGACACCGCCGCAGCCTCCATCGCCGTATCGTTGGCGGCCTGCCCCGGACGGGCGATGGGCTCATTCGCGACCGCGGCAGTGACAGCCGATGGCGCGACGCCCGGGTTGCCCGGTACCGCGCTTTCCGTCAGACCGCGCCGGCGCATCGCGTCATCAATCGCCGCATGGTCAATCACCGTATCGCCGACATCGGCAAACGTCACCGCGTCGCCCCCGGCCTTGACCGTCGGCGCCTCCTGCGGCACGGACGGGACGTCAACCTGCCGGTCAAGCGCTTCGCGAACGTGCGACACGAACGCAGTCCGTGCGGGCGGGGACAGGAACGCAAGCTCCTGATCGAGCGCAGCGGCAACGTCAGGCGCGCTCCTGCCTTTGCCGAACTCCTCCCGGATACGCCCGGTCAGCCCGCGGAAGTCGGCAAGGTCCTTTGCCACCATCGACCAGTCGGTGCTGTCTGCGTGGTCACGACCGGCACCAAATACCGCCTCCCCAGGCGCGAACACTTCGGCGATGTCCGCGAAGGTGGCGAAGCCGTCGTCGCGCTCCGGCTCATGACGGCGATGCGGGTGCTGCGGCTCGTTACCGGCCACGTCCACCGGCAGCTCGCCCTCCGGCGGCACGGAATCCGTCACGTCGTGCGCGGGCGTGCGCCCGTCGACTTCCATCGGACTCAGCCCCGCCTCATCACGGAGCCTGTTCAGCGCCTCGGCCGCGCGCGGCGGCAGCGCCTGCGCCGCAAACCCGCTGCCGGTGCGGATCTGCTCACCGATTGCGCGCTCACCGTCGACCGAGTTACCCGACCTGCGCCACGCGTCACGATGGATCGTTTCGAGCCGTTGTTCGAGGGCCAGTATCCGGGTGACCTCGGCCCCATGCAGCGTGACCGCCGTCGTGATGGACTGGACCATTTCACGATAGCGGCGGCCGAGCGCTGCATCGTCGAGCTTCGGACGTCCAGGTTGCTGGCCAGCCCGTGCGCCCTGTTCGGGCGACCGGGACTCGCCTTGCGCATACAGATGCTGCCGGTCGGCGAAATACCGGTGCCGCGCCTGCAGGCCAGCCTCGCGTACCCCGTCGATCATGTCGAACGCCGACGCGCCCTGCGCACGCAGGCGGTCCCGGGCTTCCAGCCCCGCCTTTTCCGCTGCGGCCTGCACGGAGTCCCGCACGAACGCCCGGGACTCTTCGAGCGGTTGCCCCATCAGTTCGCTCAGCCGCACGGCTTCGCGCTCGATGTCGGCCTCACTCCCGAACCAGGCCCGCGGCTGGTCCCGCGCCGCGTCAGGTGTACCCGGGGCACCCTGCGCTGCCTGCAGCGCGGCTGCCGTCATCCAGCGTGCAAACGGCGCAACGTCGGCGCCGCCCGGCACGTACCACTTCTTCGAGCGCCGGTCGAATTTCGCGCCCAGCCCGCGTGCCGCCTCTTTCTCCCTGAACGGCACGTCCAGATACGTCCGCCCGCCTTTCGGCCTGTTCCGGTCAGCCATGTGATACCTCCTTTACCTCGTTGTCCGCCGGCACCACAGACGCGGGCGCCGGCCCAATCTGCCCCTGGTCAGCGTCATCCGCTTCTGCCACGCTGAAATCGATGCGGATGCCGGCGAGCATTTCGCGCACGTCGTCGCGCATCACGACGCCGAGTTCGCTCATATCGGCCTCGAAGCCGGTGAGCGCCATGCCGGTTGCGAGCGGTCCGGGTGTGCGCTGGTCGAGCGCGAGAAGTTCGGCCGCAGTCAGCGGCTTCGCACCGGCCTGCCGTGCAAGACGGATCTCGCCCGCAGCCTTCGCGGACAGCGCCGCGTGATACGTTTCCGGGTTGTGCGTCGGGATGCCGGTCGCACGCAGCTCACCGGCCTGCCAGGCGGCCTTGATCTCCTCTTCGGTGGGCAGGCGTTTGTCGATCGCGGCGAGCCTCGGACTGACCGAGCGCATGCGGTCGATAAAGAGGTCATCCTCGTAATAGGTCGCCTTCTCACACAGGATCGGCCGCTGGAAGCCGAGCACGATTTCCTCGTGCTGCTCCATGCGCTTGAGTTCCTGGTCGAGCATCAGCGCACGGCCCTGATCCGATGTGCTCGTGCCCGTCGACGTGTTGCGCCCGTGATTGCGGCTCTTCGAGGTCGCCTTCTCGGTGAAGGTGCCCAGTGTTTCGGACAGCTCCTTCGCGTCGGCCTGATTGCCCGGCGCATACGCGACCAGTACCGCGTGATTGGTAATCAGCGTGCGCGCCCCGGCCGGGCCGTACAGCTCGTTCGGCTCCAGTTGCGCCTTCGACTGCAGGATCGTGAGCAGGCGAATCCAGTAGCCCGCGACGAACGCATTGCCCTTGTCGAGCACTTCGATGCGACCGAGTGCCGTAATTTCGTCCCCGACAGCCAGGCACTGGTATTTAATCGCCGGATCTTCACCGGGCAGCACGTCGAGGTTGTCCTCGATCAGCTGCGTGTAGAAGAGATTGCCGAGCAGGCTGGCGACAGCGAGTTCCCGCACCGGCAGCACGATGTAGATCGACATCAGTTCCCGGCGCACACGGTCCAGCTCGAAGTCGCAGGCGCTCGTCGCCTGGTCGACGATCGGGTTGCTGAAGAGGCGCAGCCCCGCATTGAACGTCGCGACGATGTTCAGCATCGTCTCGTCAGGCGAGGCCAGCACGCGCGAGAGCGCACCGAGGCAGTCCCCCGACAGCGGCACGCCCTTCTGCGGCTCGTGCTGCATCAACTCCGACAGGTGCTCACGCACCTTTTTGTCGGGCGTGGTCGCCAAGCGCAGCACCTGGCCGAACGTGCAGTCGCCAGTCATCTCCATCAGATACAGCGCAAGCCCCATGAACAGGTCGGCAGCCTGTTCGTAGAAGAACTTGTTACGCCCGTCGGTGGTGTGATACAGGCGCGCGGCGATCGCCTGCAGGCGCCCCACGCGCACGAACGCCGGACTCTTCGCAATCTTGAACAGGGGATTCCAGCGGTGCGTCAACCCCTTCTGGTCGAACGGGGCCCAGCGGACCACCTGCTGGCCGCACGCCTGCCGGTAACGCGAGGTCAGGTCGAAGTTCTCGCCCTTCACGTCGAGACACGCAACCGAGTCTGGAAAGGTGAGCAGATTCGGGATCACGATGGCCACGCCCTTGCGTGAGCGCGTGCGCGCGGCCACCATCACGAACTCCGTTCCACGAAAGGTCAGGTACCTGCCCTTGTATCTGCCGACAATGATCGAGGGATCGCGGTCATCGTCCCGGCGGCGCCCCCCGCAGTTTCCCCTGTGGCGCCAGCGGTCGTTCGCCTCGTCGAGCAGGCCGTAGCGTCGAATCTCGTAGCCGTAGGCGAAACGTGCATCGCCGTGCAGCTCGCGCTTCGGTTTCCTGACCAGCGCCGCGACGATCGCCGCAACTGGCAGCAGCGGCACGATCACCGATACCACGGTGGCCATCTGCAGCGAACGTTTCACGGCCTTCACATCGCCATACGCGTGCCAGTAGTCCCGCAGCGTCCAGAGGCCGATCGCCGAGTCCGGCAGCTTTTCCAGCTTCGCGAACGCCATCGCGCCCACGAACTGGCCGGCGACCGCGAGACCGGCCAGGACCACGAGCGCAAGCAGGGCCGCGGCGATGATACGGTCAGCGAGCGTCGCGGTTTTCAGCAGCACTGCGCTCGCGCATACGCCCCACAGCAGGCACACGACGATGACGAGGCCCGCCACTGCGGCGATCCCGACCGGATCAGTGATCGCGTCGAGATGAAGCAGGCGGGCGGCGCCGAACACCACTGCACCGGACAGCACGCTCAGGACACCGGCAATGAGAAGACGGGTCTTCATGCTGACGCTCCCACAGATCCCCGATGACCATACGTATTGCCCGCCCGTGGCAGATCCCAGCCGTTCAGACGTTCAACGCCTTCGTGGGCGGCGACCGGATTGCCGTTACGGATGGCCGCCTCGAGGAGTGCGAGCGCCTGGCGCTCACCGTCGGCGATCTCCAGCACGCCAGTATCCGGATCATCCGTCGCCCCCAGCGGCGGCACAAGGCACGTCAGCTGCTGGAGGAACTGGTTGGGGCTCGCGGCGAGGATCGCCACATGCAGTTCGCGACGTGCGGCGGCGTAGCCGGCCAGAGACGTCGAGGCCAGCCGCGCGGCGCTGGCCACCATGATCCGCGCGCGTTGCTGCGGGCTCGCATGTCGCGCCACCTCAGCTGCAGCGACCGGCTCAAGCAAGCGGAGAATCTCGGCGAGGTCCACCACGAAGGACGGATCCGTTGCGCGGGCGAGGCGCCAGGCCACCACATGCCGGTCGACGATCTGCCACTGTCGCTCATCGAGCACGCGTGAACCCACCCTCGTACGCACATCGACCACGCCGCGCGCGACGAGCTGGTTGACCGCCTCGCGCAGCAGGGTCCGGCTCACGCCCAGTTCCTGGGCGAGTATTCCCTGCGGTGGCAGCGCGCCGTTCGCATCGCACATGGCCGGAATCTGCCGCGCCAGGCGATCCGCCGCGGCGTGCGACCGCCACTCCAGGGCTTCGAGGCCGGCGTGTGTGTCGCCGTTCATGATGACGGGATCGTTTGCGAGCGTTTTCATGCGTCCCCCCGCAGCAGCTTCATTTTCGTGACCGGATCGAACCAGATTTCCGTCAGGTCCCGGTTCGCCATGAACAGCACGACGTCGACCGTCGTGCGGATCTCGCGCATCAGGTAGTCAAACGGCAGGGTCTGTCCGACCGGACTTTGCTTGACCAGCGTGGCGATGCGCGCCAGCGCCGCGATCGAGTCGTTCGCGTGCACCGTCGTCAAGCCGCCCTGGTGGCCGGTGTTGAGCAGGGTCAGGTAATCCCAGGTTTCATCACCGCGCAGCTCGGCCAGCAACACGCGATCGAACTTCATGCGTAGCGTCGCCTTGACAATGCGCCGCGCGGAAATCGCCTCGCTGTAGAACAGATGCACGTGGTTTCGATGCAGCGGCAACGGCAGTTCGTGGGTATCCTCGATCGTCGCCAGGCGCGCCTCGTGCGGAATGATCGGGATCAGGTCGGCCAGCGCCTTCATCAGCGTGGTCTTGCCGGAGCCCGTGCCACCGACGAGCACGATGTTCAGCCGGTTAAGCACGGCGAGCGTCAGAAACCGCACCACGTCGCGCTGCGCAAGCGCGTCGAGCATGTCCTGCTGGAACCGCGCGAGTCCATACGCATCCAGCGCGCGGGCCGGATCGAAAACCGCGGTGGCCCGGCCAACATCGATGCCCTCCGGGCCAGCCCGTGCCGTCGCCGCCTCGATGTCGCCCTCCGTCAGTGCCCCACCGCGCTTCAGTCCACTCCGGACCACATCACGGAACCGGTCAAACTGTCCTGCGTCCGCCCATTCCTGCACCGAATAGCGCGTCGAGCTCGGCACACGGATCGTCATCGACACCGTGCCCGGCTCGCACGCGGGCGGGATCACGATCTGGCCGCGCTCGCCGTCGGGCAGGCGCACCGGCTTTTCCGGCTCGGCCGCCGACAGCGCCGGCTTCGCCTTGTTGTAGATCGCCAGCGCCGGCGCGAACTGCATCAGCATTTCCAGCGACGCGTTCGGCAGCTCATGGCGTTGCCAGCCGTCCCGCGTTTCGGTCCAGCCTTCATACGGCCGGTTGATCGCCAGCTCCGTGACGCCGGGTGCAGCCAGCAATCCGGCGATGCCCAGTGTCCTGAGATGACTGCGTACCGTGACACTGTCGTCGTATCGCATGTTCATAAGCACTCCGCAGGAAATTGGATCAGGGCGTCGCCAGCTCGTACACGCCAGAAAAGTCGACGTCGCGCGCGACGAAAATCGTCGTCATCGACCCGTATTTCGAATATGCGGTCGGCGGCACGTTGATGGTGTTGCGCAACGCTTCGGCTGCAACCTCGCCGCCGGCATTCGTCGTGTTGTTGAACTGGATGCCGTTGCTGCCACTGCCCGAGTTCGCCGCAATGGTCGACAGCGCCTGCCCCGCATCGCTGATCAGGCTGACCATCATGGCGCCGCCAAACCGCGTCCAGAAGTGGTTGTCGACGTAGGCCGGCAGGCCACTGCCGCCGAGCGCGTCGGCCGCCGGCGAATCGAGTTGCACCATCACACCGTCAGGCGTCGTCAGACGCGTCCAGATCACGAAGATCCGCGCCTGTCCCTGCATCAGCGCCTGGCGCTGCTCGCCCACCACTTCAGATCCCCGCTCGATTAGCAGCACCTTGCCGTTCGCGGAATAAACGTCCTTCGCCACATGGCAGGTGGTCATGCCAGGGTAGTCGGTGACGATCTCCGCGCCCTGCACACACGGAATCGTGGTACCCGCGATCAGCAGGAAGTCGCGTGACGGCATCAGTTCGGCCTTGACCGTCGCCAGCTTCGACGGCTGCAGCTTGCTGTCCAGACCCTCCTTCGCGAAATCGGGATGCTGGGCGGTCAAACCGGCGAGACCAGGCAAGCCGCCCGCGCCCGCGGCGCCCGGCGTCTTCTGGTCATTGTTGAAATTGAGCAGTACGTCCCCGTCGAGCTTGCGCTGCGCGGCCGTCTCGACCGCACTGGCTGCAGTCGCCGCAACGGCACCGCTTCCGCCCGCAGGCGACGCACTCGCGGCATAAGCATGGGCTGGTGTGGCAAGCGCGGAACTCGCAGCAGCAGCCTCCGAGGCCATCGCCGCTTCCAGCGCACGCTGCTTTTCGATCTTCGCCTGGTCACGCGCAAAGTCGTGCCGGTCATCCGAGGGCTTTTCTTTTTGCGCTTCCACACGGGCCGCCTCGGATTCCGCATGCTGCTGCGCCGACCAGCGTTTGATCGCGACACCCACCGCGACTGTGCCGAACAGCATGACCAGCACGATCCCGAGCACAATCGGCAGCATGCGGAACGGGCTTTTGCGCTTCGTGCGGCCAACCCCCGGCACGCCGCGCTCGCCGATGCCTGCCGGCTCGACCGGCGACGGGTTCAGGTTAATTTCGTCACTCACTGCCCGCCTCCTTCTGCTTCACGAGCCGCACCGCGCCCGGAATCGTCGTTCCCGTCGGGTTCAGCTGGCCATCGGGCCGGTATGCGTTGTTGCGGATACCGAGCACGGCATCGCCCACGCGCAGATTGAAGCGCTGCGCCGTGTCATGCACGACGAGCACCGGCCCGCGCACGTCGTCGGGATTCACGAGCGCTTCCGAGCCGTCCGCGAACACGCGGTAGATCTGCGGCAGGTCGCGGCTCGTCCTGAACTCGAAGTAGGTAAAGCGGCCGTCATCCCACAGCGCGGTCGGCGCGAGTGTCGTATCGCCGTGCATGTCGTAGTCAAAGTTGCCCGTGCCCGGCGTGCTGACGGTCTGCGCAAGCAGTGCCCGCGCTTCGGCCGAGCGCACGGCGGCGGCCGTCGACTCCTTCGCACGCGTGTCCGGGTAGTCGAAGGTCAGCGACCACACCGCCTGCTCGCGCCGTGTGACCGGAACCAGCTTCAGCACGTAGCGCCGCCGGTTCGTGAGCAGGATCAGGTTGGTAGCGGCCTGCGCGGCTTTCGGCTTGAAAAAGAAGCCGTTGCCAGCCGGCCCCGCGGACCAGGCCTTGCCGTCGCCCATGCCGCCGCCGTCGATTTTTTCGCCTTTCTCGAAGATGAGGACCGTCGCCTCGCCGGGCCGGTAGGCGATCCGGTACGTCTCGGTTGGGTCGTACACCGCGCACGCCACATGGGGGTCGCTCCCGCACGGGCCCGGTATCACTTCAGCCACAGCCGGCAATGCCACGGCGGCCAGGGTCGCCAGCACGGCCGCGATCGTCAACACACCCGCCGGCGCATACAACGTTTTCTGGAACCGGGCTTTCATTGGCTCGCCCCTCCCTGCGCATCCGACGGCGCCGACTGGGACGACGTAGCCGCCGACGGCATCGGCGCCGCGCCGTCCGTCGTGCCGCTGCGGGTCCAGTCACGATCGACCGAGTAGCTGGTGACACGAAATCCGGTCGGATTGCGCACCTGCTCATCGCTTTTGGTCGGCAGCTCGCCCATCTCATACGTGATCGTCGCGACCCAGTACTCGGTCCTGGGCGGCGTCGGTGTCGAACTGCCCTGCGTCGACAGCGAAATGATCTTCTTCGAGAGGAACACCTGCGCGGTCGAGCCGATAAACGTAATCGCACCGGGTTGTGCCACCACGCGGTATTTGTCGGTCAGCACGTTTTGCGGCGCGTTCTTGCGGCTGTACAGCGCCGCGTACCCCGTCTGCTCGCGCGGGGAGTTCATCAGCGATACGGTGTCGTAGTCGTCCTGGATCGTGTACCAGTCATACCGCTCGCGCAGTTCGACGTACCTGCGCAGTGCTGCGCGCAACTCGAGTTCACCGAATGTCACGATCCCGCTGTGCGCGACGTCGATCACCTGCACGTCGCCGGTCGCGGTGTTGTCCTTGATGATTACTGGCGGCGACGGTCTCTTTAGTTGTACTAAAGCTGTTGAGCCAAGAATAGAAGCCAGAGCAACAAGCATGGCGCCACCCGCGACACGCCAGGCGATCTTCGTCATGGTCTCCTGCAGCTGCTGCCGGGACTTCTCGAACGAGAGCGCTTCCCTGAAAAACGTACGCGCCATCTCGCGCGGGTCGGCGTCGGCGAGCTTCGCCGCGAGGTCCTGCAGCGCAGCCGCGGAATTGGCGTCGGTCGCAGCCGCGGCTGGCTCAGCCTGCGCTCTGGCCGTCTTCCCCGGAATCCATTTCATTGCGCGCTCCCCTGTGTCGCATGGTTCACGGGCATCCACGGCCCCTCAGGTTGCGTCGGCTTTGGCGCCGACGAGCAGGCCGCAAGCAGCGCGGCGCTGCAAAGCACGACGATGAATTTCATTTCAATCTCCGGGTGGGTTGTACCGCCCGCCATCGCTGGTTGCTCCGGCGGACGGTCTCTCATTTACTTCGCGCGTTCAAACTCGGCACCAGGAGCAACAAGGTGTCCGGTTGCTTTGTCGATCGTGATGACGTACGGAACCCCACCGCTCACAACCATCTTTCCGTCCTGGACTACGGCTGGTTCTCGCACGTTTTGCCATCTATCCGTTTCGCTATCAGCGGCGAGATTCGGAACTTTGTGAGAGACATAGAAATCGTCCCCATCGCCGTTCCGGGCAATGTCCACTTCGAGCCAACCGTTTGGGCTAACACGTTTCCATGTACCCACGAATTCGTTCCCGTCATGCTTGCCGCAACCGAATTGAGTTACGGCCACGATAACCATCACTACTGCCGTCACGAACCGGATTGCCCTCATCTATTGCTCCTGTTAGTAGTCGAAATCACGCGCGGCCAAGCGAGTTGCTGGACGCACCCGACGACCCACCGCCGGACCCGCCCGAGAACTTCATCGCCCTCATGGCCATGCTGGCCGCAGCTCCGATCTTACCGACCATCGACGAGATGCCCACGCCACCTGCCAGTTGCGAGGCGAGTGACGGCATGTTCAACGACACCACGATGAACACCAGCCCTGATGCGACGATTTTTCCTTCAATGGTGTAGGTCAGCATGACGTCCGAGACGCTGAAACTCTTCGGGAGTACCGAGGTCATGAAGCTCACCTCGAGTGCGCCGACCGCGCCGAACAACGCGACAAGCAGGCCATAGTTCAGGCACTGCCCAACCCAGTTCTGGAAGAACAGGCGCGTCGCCGGGAACAGCGCCGCGACGATAAAGGCCGGGCCAAGTGCGAGCAGCAACCCCAGTGCGAACTTCGCGAGGATGATGTAGGCCGCCGCAATCGCAAGGAACGGGACGCCGACCAGGAGGATGCAGATTGCGAGCACCGAGACCTCTACAAACAGTCCGACGTCAGTAATGCCCAATCCGTTGTACATGCTCTTGATCGCAGAGATATAGAGATTTAACAGCGTATCGAGCCCATTGCTCAGGCTGTTGCCCCCCATCAATGCGGTGCTCAGATCGTCGCCAAGGCCGTTGAAGAACGGCACGACGTACTCGCTGTAGTAGTTGATGTTCATCCCGAGTGTGAGCACCGCCGCCCAGCCCGCCGTCTTCAGCAGAAAGTCGGATATCGGGCTGTCGTTGTGGCCACGCCAGTACGACACGAGGATGAGCAGAACGTAGAGGCTGAAGCAGGCGGCGACCAGCGGACTGATCAGTGAGATCATCCGGGCCGAGCCGGTGTTGATCGTGTTCAGCACGTTCTGGTCGAACGAGTTGAACATGTCAGTGAAGATCGTCAGTTGCGTGGCCATGTTCGCGCTCCGCGTTATTGATCGGCGTTGTCGTCGTTCAGGCGACTCTGCATGTCGTTATGCGCGGCCTGCTGTGCGAGCTCCTTCTCCGCGTCCTGCAACCGCCCCGCGAGATCAAGCTGCATCTTTTCCGCGTTGATCGATGAAATCTCCGCCGACCAACGGTTCTGCAGATCGGCCTTTGCGGCCGGATCCTGCGTCAGGTTCGACTGCTGCATCAGCTGCTGGATGTTCGTCAGCCGGTCAATCGACGCCTGATACGAACGCATCGCCATCGCCTTGTTGGCAGCTAGCGTATCGTTCAGGCGCTGCTGGCCTGGCGTGTATGCGGTCATCCCCTCCTGGCTCTCGATGCTGCTGGCGAGGCCGCTGATACCGTTCATCTGCCCGCTCTTCACTTCGTCATAAACCGACTGCCATTGATCCGGCAAGAAGTTGCGCAGTGACGGGTCATTGAAGATGTCGCCCAGGCCGCGATTGCCGATCGTCGATGCGTACTGGTTCGAGAGCAGGCTGTATTGCTGTTCCAGCTGCTTGACGGTCTGGATCGCCTGCGCGATCGCCTGCAAATCGAGCACCGGAACACCCTGCGCGTGGACGGTCTGCATCGGGCAGATGGCCGCGATCACCGCGGCGCAAGTCAGTTTGCGAATGGTCTTCATCGTCCTGTTCTCCAGAGGGGTGGGCACACACTCAATGGCCGGCGGTGTATTCGTGCTGTTCGAGCTCAGGCTGGAGCTGCTGAAGATGAATCTGCCGCTCAAGCGTGGTATCGATCCGGACCAACTCGCCGAGAATCTGCTGATTCGTTTCGACACACGGCGCTGCCGCAGTCCTGTCCGTTTCCGCGCAGGTCGACGACAGCGCGCCGGGATTCGCGGGCGATCCCTGACTCTGTGCCTGAATACCCCTCGCCTGCGCGACCGACGCGGGCGACGCCGTGCCGTTAATCAGTGCCTGAGCATGCGCGGCGGCGGTCACGGTCGATGTCATCAGAGCGGACTTCATCCACATCGCTTTCATCGTCATGCTCCCTGGCTGGACTGCTGTTGCTGGCGAAACATCGCCAGTACGTCGAGGTCGTGCGGCACGATGGGCCGGTGCTGATGGTGAATCGCGTCGAGATACGCAAGCGCCCCCGGGAAATCCGCGTTCTGCTTCTCCAGATCAGCAGGTGTAAGGTCGATCGGGCGCCAGGGATTGACCGGACGGGAACGCGACAGCACCAGACGATCCACCACGGTGGTTGTGAACACACTGATCGCGATAACCTTAATCACCAGGGTGCCGTAATCAACTTGACCTCCGTGCCATGTGCCGATGCGGGAAACATGGAGCCTGTACATGCGTGCAGCACCCACAAGGGCCGCAATGGCAAACGGCAGGACTCCGAACATGATGCGGCGCACCCGGGTCTTCCTGTCCCACATCCGGTCGTGCTCAACCGCCCACTGCCTGAGCTGCTCGCGTGTAGCCGGCCCGATAGCCGACGCGAGGTGCAGATCGTCGATCGTCGTCATTCAATTCTCCTCCGTAAGTTCCGCCTCGGGCGTGCGATTGCGCTTGCCTTTGCGGCGGGCCTGGAACAACTGCATGCGCAGATCCGTGTCGCCATGGACCTCACGCGTGCATTCCTCCCAAATCGCCACGTTGTCGAGGCTGCTGGACAGCACCGCGATTTCGTCGTTCATGCCTCCCAGGTCCAGCGTTGCAAACGCCGACTGGTTGCTCTGCTTGATCAGGAAGGTGCGCGACTCCTTCGAGAGCCGCCTGAGCGTGTCGAACTCGCGATCGGTCAGGTTCAGGAGCTTGTAGCCCTCGCGCGTCGCGTCCGGATTCGGCAGATAGATCTTGGTCGCCGTCAGGTCGCGGATCTCGGCGAAGACCGGGCACTGGATCGCGTCTTCCGGAGACTGCGAATCCAGGATCATGAATTCGTCGGCCTTACGGCCCGTCTTCAGCGACTTGCGGATCAGCTCCTGCGTGGTCGGATAGCTCGCCGGCAACCAGAATTCGGCGATCACCGTCGCAAGCAGCCCGCCCTTCTTCTGCATCTGGTCCTTGAGATACAGCAGGTGCGCGAGGACCGGCTCCGTGGCGGCATAGTCTTTCTTCAGGAAATCCGTCACGTCGAAGCCGATCCGGCGCACGTCGGCGATATTCATCAGGGTGTTCGGCACGTTGTCGAGCGCCCAGGCGAATCGACCGTTAGTTGCGCCGCACCACTGGCTCAGGCGCAGCCACAGGCTGTTTTCCTCGCCCGTGTCCGGAATCGACTCCAGCAGGCGGCTGAAAGTCCTGTGCTCGATGTTCTCCAGCTTCATCACTGTGTCGACGGCATGCTTGATCTGCCGCTGGTCGTCGGCGCTGAGCTTGCCGTTCTCGTCGCGGCAGCATGCGCCCACCAGGTCATACAGGTGCGCGAGGTTGCGCTTCGTATCGGGCAGGCCGAACGGCGCGAGACCGGTCGGCTCGCCTTCGCGCAGCGTGTAGTAGAGCGCGCCCATCTCCTCGAGGAAGATCCGCAGGCCCTGATCGAGGTCGAGCGCGAAAATCTTCGGGTCGAACCGCTCGAGGAAGGCGAGCAGCATCGTTTCGAGCGTCGTCTTGCCCGTGCCCGTCGAGCCGAGAATCAGCGTGTGGCCGGCCACCTTCTCGCCGACGCTGTCTTCATCCAGGCGCGAAGCGTGACAGTTCAGGCTGAACAGGCTTTTCGCGACCGTCTGCACCGGCATGAGCGCCGAACCGTCACCGAGCGGATTGCCGCGCGCCTTGCCCGCCGAAAAGGTGTGCATCGAGAACGACGATGCGAGACTGCGGGTCGACTTCGGCATCGGCCGTGGCTTCGTCCTGAATCCCGGCACCTGGCTCATGTACGTGAACGGCGCCGACGCCGTCGCCTTCACGAACTTGAAGCCGCAGTCGTTCAGCGCCCGGCTCGTCACGTACGCGCCGTTACTGATCGCCTTCTCCGGCGTGTCGCCATACACGATGAGCGCACCGTGATAGTCGCCGAAGGCAAGGTCGCGCCCGGCGATCAGCGCGACCGCCTGTTTCAGCTCGTCAATCTGGTGCTTCGCCTTGTCTTCGACCGAATTCAGGTTGTTGATCTGGTCTTCGATCGCCTTCATCGCCTCAGAGGTGCTCAGACAGCCGAAGCTCTGCGTGAGGGTGAATTCGACCGGCAGCGACAGCAGCGGATTCGTCTGCCCCCAGCCTGCCTTCGGAAAATCCTTCAGGTCGTAGCAGACCGCGAAGCGCGTCGAGCGGTCGGTGCGGATCTCGACCGTGTCATAGTGGAAATGCAGGTGCGACGTCGGGATCAGCTCGCGTCCCGTCGCCTGCGTGACCGGCACACGTTCATCGATGCCGTTCACGAGCTCGCCGATGAACTGGTATGGCTCGGAGAACAGGATGCCGTTGTGCCCGTACGTTTCCAGCAGCTGCGGATCATAGGACACGAGGGCCTTCGTCAGCCCTTCGCCCAGCTCCTCGAGCTCGCGCACCGTTTCGTCCAGGTCATCGCCCTGAAGGATCACGGTGATGTAGAAACTGTTCTCGAAGTGGTCGTGCCTGCGGAAACGCTGCAGGTACTTGTCGACGGCCTGCTGGATGAACGGTTTGTAGAAGCGGTACTCGTCGCCGAACGACACGCGCCGCCGGCGGAACGTGGTCCACAGCGACAGGCGGTTGCCCTTCTCCAGCGTCATCGCGGCCAGTTGACGGTTCCAGCTGTCGTAGCGGGCCTCGATCTCGCCGCGGCTGACCGATTCGAACGGCACGCCGTTCACGCGCAGCACCATCATGGCGCCGCCGCTGTCGATGCTCGTCGCACTGACCGACACCGGGCGACCGATGCGCGGCAGCTTGTCCTCTGCGGCCGCGACGAGCCGGTTCAGCTCGTTGCTCACGCGCATGGCTCGTCTCCCGCGCCCGGCGCATCGTCTGCCGGGTTGCCGCTGCCGCGCACGAGACGGAACTCCCGCTCCGTCAGGCGAAGCATTTCGTAGAGGTTGAAGGTAGTCTTGCCCGCGCCAGGGCGCCCGGGAATCATCGTGTGACCCGGCACGACAGGTCGCGCGTCGTCGACAGGCCCGACAGGGTGACGGTTACTCATCGTTGTCCTCCAGTGCCTGCGAGAGCAGGCTGTGACGCAGCGCCTCGTAGCGCTCCAGGTCCCGGCCGGGCGCAAACGCGCGGGTGTACACGTCCAGATCGCGGCCGTAGCGCATCGGCGCAAGCGTGCAGGTCTTGCCGAATACCGATACGCGCCGGCGGTCGAGCCAGCAGAGGAATTCCAGCCAGGTCAGGCGCAGTGCCTGGTCATCGGTCTCGCAAACCTGGCGGAAAAACAGGAAGACCGGCACGCCGGCAGAGCCGATCAGCAGGCCGCCGGGGCCCAGCACAAAGCCGCCGGTCATGCTGGCGATCAGTGACGCACAGCCGGTGATCAGCGCCGGGAACATCGGGACGCCGCCGATCATCGCGATCCGGTTCAGGCCCGCGTAGGACGGGTAAAGCGTACGGTCGTCTTCCATGGCGATCAGCCGAAGAGGCCGAATGCCCAGCCGGCGAGCACGAGTGCCGAACCCACGCCGGCCACCTTCGCAATGCCGCCGCCAAAGTCATGGATCCAGTCCGCCTTGTTGGTCCAGCACTGGATCCCGGTCCACAGCAGATACGAACCGGCGCAGATACCGCAAAAGCTGTAGAACCAGGTCGTGAAAGTGTTGGCGGCCTGCGTGCCCGCGGCCAGACCGCCACCCGCGCAGGCGGCGCGAGCGACCATCGACATCACCACGCCAGCCCCAATGCGGCGTGCATGCATGCTGCGCATGCGCAGCAAGGCCACGGCGCGGCCGGCCACGGTTTTGGGAAAGATCTTCTGCATCTGCCTGCTCCGTTAAAAATCGCCCAGGGCGTCCCAGGCTGGGTGGTGATCGGCCTGCCGGGCATGGTCGGCCCCGGTGGCGGCACTGGATGAGTCTTCGGCCCGCCGCACGCGAGCCGGTTGCGCTGCCGCGCGCGCAACCGGCGCCGCGCCATCCGGCACGACGACGATCGGGGGTACGACCGTGGCGCTGGCGCCGATATCGGCGGCATTCGCGGCCACGCGCTGGACGTAACTCGTGCCGCCCTCATCCGGTTTGAAGCCGCGCGTGAAATTGCCGCTGTAGTAGCAGCTGAGGGCTGCCCGCACGGCGTCCTGCGGCGGGCGGTCGCCAGCGGATGCGCGGGTGTAGCAGTCGGAGAGGATGGCGCCGCCGGCGCGCAGGTTCGCGCAAGGATCGAACACGGTTTCGGTGGTGAGGCCATGGACACGCAGGTTCGCGCGGTTGACCTGTACCAGGCCCATGCTGTAGTTCCAGCCGGCCGCCTCGAGCGCACGCGCGGTGGCGATCGCTTCGTCGCGCGTGCGTGGTTGCCGCACCAGGCGGCCGCCGACCACGCCGATCGCAAAAGGATTGAAGCCCGATTCCGTCTTGACCAGCGCCTGCAGGGTGGTGGGATAGACCGCCGGGGCGCACTGCTGCGCGAGCATCGCGAAGTCGACCGGCATCATGACGGCTCCCATGCATGCGCGCATCGTGGGGGTGCTTTCATGCGTCACCTCGCTCGCGCCAGATCCGCTGCGCGGCGCCCTCCGCGAGGGCAACCGCGATAGGGGCCAACTGGAGCGTCACCAGCACTACGGCCGCACCGGCTAGGGCCAGGGCGATCGCCGCTGGCACCACGGCCAATAGCGATAGCCTCTGCACCCGCTGGGCAGCCCAGGTCACGTAGTACTCCAGAAACCACTGCATGCCACCGCAGCCCCACGCGATGAGCACGCCCATCTGCATCAGGCCGACTCCGAGCGGTGTCGCAAGCGGATGTCTAAACAGGTTGCGCATGGTTCACCACTCCCGGTTATCGCGCGGCCAGCCGCGCCGGTATGCCACATAGCCCATTGCAGCCCAGCCCAAACCCACGAGCGCCACCGCAATCAGATCGCGCAACGACGAGTGCCGCTGGATCACCCAGTACGCGAAGCCAAGGAACGATGTCGACGCCAGGAACAACAGCAGCGCGCAAACACCCTTTCGAATCCACCCAAAAACTCTGGCCATACGGCGTCCTCCGATGTCGTCAGACCCCTCCGACATTTAGCCGGCCGATACTGCCCACGCCTGCTAGATCTCCTGCCCGGTCTCACACGCGCGCACAAAACCGCGACACGGCAACGCGTGCTTGGGCTCGTCGAAGAAACGGCGCGTTGCCAGCGAATCCGGCGTGTGAAAAGCATGCGGGTAGGCGGCGCGCAGGATCTCGATTTGCGCGTCGATCGCATCGACAACAGAGAGCGATGCATTTAGTAGTACTATTTTTTCCGCGTGACTCAATGACATGGCATTGTCCTCCGGGGAAAATCAATCAGTGACGGCTACCAAAGCCGTACAAGGGTAGCGGCGGCATCGTAATGGGGTTGCGACGAGGCGACCTCGAAATATTCGGGGCGGGATCGTTGCTTGTTTTTGATGCGCTACCAGATACGCTTGTGGGCCTGTCCCCGCGCCGAAGCATCGGACGCACGGGTAGCGCGGCCGCCATGGCGCGCGCGCGCACGTTTACCTCGGTCGGACAATGGGTCCAATGCGCTACAATCCGCGTAGCCATTCCGGTTTTCCTCAACAGTTACTGCGTAATGGTCAGGTTGATGCCGGTGTTGGCGCACTGGCATCGACCGTTCAGTTCTCGCTACTTCACTTTATCCGCCGCGTCCGCGTGTAACCGCCAGAGTCGCCCTTCGACCTTGATCGTAAGGTGGTGGCAATTGCCGCAATACTCCTCGACGAAGAGCAGGACATCCTCCAGGTACCGCCACGTCTTCGTTTTCCCCCGGTTGGTCTGCACCATGTAGGTTTGTTGCGCCCTCGTCGCGCCGGCAAGGATCGTCACGCGAACCACCCACTTGCCGCTCTCGTCCTTGAGCAGGTCAAGCAGGTAGTTATCAGCACCGGTCAGCGCCACTGCAGCCAATTCCCTAAACGTGAAAAACATAGTTCCCTCAGCCGTTAGCACAGGCCGTATTTTCCACATGCTGACGTCAAGAAGGGAATTTCGATGCGAATTCACTTCCAGCATACACCAAAATAACCGCCATGGAATCAAAACAATCATTTTGATTCCATGGCGGCGTTATCGAGAACATGCTAATTGTGGTTCCTGCGGCGGTGTCTCCGTGCGTTTCGTCTCGACCGCCGCACGCCGGGCACAAAGCTCCACAATGAGCTGAGCGTTTTTCGACCGCGACTCAAGCTTTGCGCGCTCGGCCAGCCAGTCGTTTAGCTCCCTGGGAAGTCGACACTGCGAGCGAACGATGTCACCCATTCCCCCCTCCTCTTATGCACTCCCGTGCTGTTTGCCACGTCGTTTATCGAAGGCAACACCGAATCGACACCACCCTGACACCTTCGCCTAAACGCCTTGATAACTTCAAGATGCGCGTTTATTCTTGATTTTTGTGCATGTCGGTGCTATGGCCACGCGCCGGCATAGCCGGATGGCGGTTCATGACCGAAAACCAGAGAGGAGGAACAAGCGCAAGGAAGAACATGTGCACGTAGCCTGCTGGCAGCGTTGCACCAGCGCACGTGAGGCGCTCGTAGGAGAGCGTTTGTTCGAGATGGTGGCGGGTATGAAGACCGTTATTCACGAAAAGTCGGTTGGAGAACCAAGCACAAACGTTCCACGCGACAGGATCACTGCCCTCAACGAGGCCGTAGTGCTGTATGTAGCCGATCGTTTCGACAACAAAAACGCAGATCGCACCTTGCCCCAGATAGAACAGTAAGCCGCGGCCACCACAAAGAGCCGCAAATGCCAACACAATTCCAAACCACACCGAGGCGGGAAACAAAAGTCTGCGACTTCGCCCCTGAACTAATCGGCAGCGATCGGCGGCGAGAACCGCAAGAAGTGAATTACCGAACGAACGGCCGACATGCATCCAAAGCGACAGGCCGACGTGGGCCGTTGAACCAAACTGGGGATTCCCTACGTGTGCGTGATGCAATTCGTGCACTAGGCGATAGTGTGGGTAGCCTGCGAGCGCCATCGCGATATCCGAAGCTCTTCTTCCCCAACGACTGTCGTGATGCATCACTTCATGAATGTGCGCCATCGCAAACGCACCTAGAACGCCGCATACCACCGTAAGGCCCTCGAATTCCAGCACGGTAACGTGCTCGATTCGGGCAGTCGAATCGAGCACCGCAAGCAACCACAAGCAGATAAAGCCGACAGGAACAGCGCAGCCCGTCGATGCTGCATTGATTTGTTGGTTGTCTATGTCGACATGCTTGCCGAGTATCGTGTCGAAGACAAGAATTGCAACTATCAGGGAACCGAGGTACGCCCATGGGTGACCACACTGAAACGCAACGATAGCTGAAGCCGGCATCGCGGACGACAACCAGTACCACGCAGGTTTTTCACGCCAGGAGGTCATGCTCCTCCGCGAATTTCACAGCTGCCGTGATGCGTGCAACGCGGAGCTTTTCGTTGATGCGCTGAAATTGGCGATAGACCGTCATCGACGATACCTGCAATTCGTTGGCGATTTCTGTGGCGGTGAAACCGGTCTTTACGAGCCCCAGGAGCCGGAGCTCTTCAGGTGTCAGGCCGGTCGTCTGCAGAGCTTCCTCTCTCACTGCTCCGGACGACCACTCGAGGAGTTCCATTGCCAATGCACGAAAAAAAGGGCGTGCTTCGTGGAATCTTGGCTCCATCTGTTCTGGTGGATGGTCGGAACCGAGATAAAGAACGCCGATGCGCCCTCTTTCACTCGTGTGAACAGGAACGACATAGCCGCTGCGGAACCCATATTTCGCTGCAACGACGAGCATGCGCTGCTGTCCTGCGGTTCGGACCGGTAACGCGGAACCTAACAGGGGTGCCGTGTTCGAGCGCGCATATTCCAGGCACGGGTCGGTCAGATACCAGTGGTTTGCGTTATACAACTGGCACCACTCGGGACGACAGCCGATCAGGAACCGGTAGGTTGATCGACTATCGGAATAATCGGAAGGGTGCAACGTGACAAATACAAACCAGTCAGCACCATGAGCCTGAACCGCGCGTTTGACGAGTGGAATCAATTCCATCTCGTCCGCTGCATTCAGGAGATCATCAACGCTCAATTCCATGACTGCCGCCCCGCTCAACGCGTTTCGCTAACCTTGACTTCCCCACACCAGCTGTCGAACTTCTCCATAAATGGCCCGCATCATCGGATAATGCGGATCGGACAATGCGAAGCCCTCAAAATCAGCGAGAGCTAACATCGGAAGCACCTGCACGGCAATCATCTGGTTGCCCTGGACGACAAACCTCTCGGCGATGAATCCGGCTGCAACGCGGTACAGCTTAACGCCGACTTGTTCGGTCGACGCTCCGATGTGGCGTTCAAATAAGAGATTCTTCATAGTCCTCACCAATGTCATCTGGGTTATGACCGCATTTTCTGCACGTGCGATCAACGCACTCCTCCGACGACATGGAGGTAATCATGTTGTCCGCGACGCAGGCTTCACATTCGAACAGGCTCGTGAAAAAGATGGTCCGGCATGTCTGGCACGTCATTTGATGAACCTCGCCTTCTGGCAAGAATTCCCACGGATCATCGCCGAATACGGCGCCGCATTCCGGGCAAATTATGCTGGTTGACTCGCTCATAGTTCCCTACGCAACACTTTGGCACCGATGCAACAGCGACGGCATTCGCGTCACACCTGCCCAGGTATTTATCTGCAGCGCCCCCTCACAGCGGACGGCGTCGTCTAGCTGGCTCCTGAACTGAATTCTGCGTCCTCTAACCCTCTGCGCCGCCTTTCAGGGCCCCGTCAACGTGCCCTGCTCTTACTATCCCGCCATGATTGAAAGAAGTCGAAGCCCTGGTAAGACAGCATGCCTGTCTGGAGTGGCAAGCGCTGGACATATTGTATGAAAATACAGCGTTGGCAATTCAGCATGCCAACGCTGTTACATTCCGAAATATTCTCCACAGCACAGCGCTTCCATGCAGTAGATTTCGGCCAATAAAAATTACCGATATATGCTCAATAAATAATTTCCGGAAATAAATACGCGATTAAAATCCCATCAAACAGCTTGACAATTTATTCTGCAAATCAATCAAGACGATTGATCAAATTCCACGCGCATTGATTCAGCGTTACTGATCACAGCGGTATGAACCGGCAGCGCGGAGCGCAACAGGGGACAGTGTTAGAGCGTGCATATTTGCATGAATCGGTCGGTTATCGTTGTGGACATGACACAACAATCCCGATCCGAGAATCCGATTTGTGCGGAACAAAATATTTCGTAAGGCGTTACTGCTTCTGCTTCAGAGCTTGCTAGCGCTGTTACATCCGGAGACATAATCTGATGCCGTCCGCGAAGGTTCGGCAAAATTGCACTTGATTGAGGTCATGAAGTCCGCACAGCTTCGCAAGATGTGCGGATCGTGACGGGATGGCTGATGCGGAGTTTATCTTCTCCGCATATCAGTCAAAACGATTGATCAAGTTCCGTGCTACTTGGTTCAGGCTGGCAGGCTGCAGGGCTTTGAGTGCGATGAATGGAGCATCGGAAAGAGACTGATAGCCTCGCTTCGTAGATCGCGCATAACTAGGATCGTAGTGCGCGACCATAAGGCGTTCGAACAACTCAGGAATCTTTCGAGTTGCAGCCAGCTCACGCCATAGATCGATCTCCTTCCCGCCCACCAGGCTTCGCAGATGAGTAAGCCGCTCAACCAGCGAATCAGGATCAGTTTCGAAGTGCGCATAATCTTCCCGCCAAAGTCGTACGCGCTCGGCCATCGGTGCATCGACCCGCAAGACAGTCCCCGACGAATGCATCGTTTCAAGCAGTGCCGGTGGAAGCTGGACATTGCCAATCTTTTTGCTTTCAGCCTCAACCCACACCGGACGCGACGGAGAAAAGGCCGAGAGCCGCTGGAGAAGCAAGCTGTCAAAATACTTCTGGGTCGGCTGCGGCACTCCTGGAATCGCTCCGATGATAGAACCACGATGAGATGCTATCGCTTCGAGATCGAGCACTTGCGCGCCTTCGATCGCGAGTTGCTCGAGCAACCGCGTCTTCCCGCAGCCAGTCGGCCCCGAAAGAACCACGTACGAGAACTGGCGCGGACGGCTTTCCAACTGTTCATTGACCCAACGTCGGTATCCTTTCCAGCCTCCCGGCAGCCGGTCGACCTTGTAGCCGACTGTGTCCAGCGCATCAAACCATAAACGGCTACGTTTGCCTCCTCGAAAGCAGTACACCAAGATTTTGTCTCGACGGGAACGGGAAGCGATCACGGTGTCCAAGTGACGCGAAATGTTCTTCAGCGAATAGGACACGCCGATCAGGTACGCGCGCATCTTGTCGGTTCGATGCAAAGTTCCGACTTCCGCATACTCGTCGTTGTTGACCACTGGCAGGTTGATTGCGCCGGGTATGTGATCTTCGGCAAATTCGCGCTCACACCGCGCGTCGATGATAAGGTCGTAGTCTTCGAAACGATACATACGCGGCTAACCTCTCCATTGGAAATTTGCCAATTCCTGCTATCCTGGCAAATTTGTGGTTGCCTTGACTTGCGCGCGCATAGTTATCTGGGACGCACTAGCCGATGAAGTCCTGCAAGCCACGATTGTGCATGAGCTGCGTGGATGGTTGCCACCGAATCGGCGATCGATGAACGCGCGCCAGCTCAATTGACTGAACTCCGCGAAAGGCCCTGCGCGCAGGGGCCGCGCCTGATGACACCGATCGCTCTCTTGAGACCGTGCGCGGGACGTTGCCGACTAGGAACAGCTGGGTGCCGCTCGTGCCGGGCAGGCTCTCCGCCACTGTAATGCTAGTCAATCAGGCCTCCCACGCACCCGACCCATAACTCGGCGTTACGGACGAATTGTTTTGCAATGTGAATGCCAGTCATGAAGCGACATCGAATGGCAGATCGATATGCTCGCTACCGATCAGCCGGTCGGCCTCCAAATCAAAAGGCAAAACGCGGAGGTGCACCCGCGATTCGGCCACCTTCTGCGGCTGCACGAGACGCATGGTGATGAAACGGTCTGGATTAACGCAACGACCGTGAATGCGAGCTAGTGGGAGATGCTTGAGCAGGTCTACAGGGTGCGGAGCCGAGTGATCGCGTACCGTTTAAGCCTTGGCGGCGGCTTTCGCTTTGGTGCGCAGAAACACGAACGAATAGAGAGCAAAGGATAGGTCCTTATGCGCCAGCACTTCCGACTCATGAATCGTCGCCGGGTTGAGCTTCACCCGCTTGATGGCCAGCTTACCGGCCGCGGAGGCGATAAAGGCACGCATGAAGTCCTTTTGCGCCTTGCTGTCGGCCATGTGATACACCTCACGACCGAGGTCGGCATTCTCGACGGTCTGTGTTTTGCTGCGCTCCTCTGCCGCTGCCGTGCTTGCGGCGACTGCCGCTGTCGCCAGTTGCTTCGCGCTGGACTCCGCCCTCTCCTGCTCCTGCTGCTGTTGCTGTACCGTTAGCATTTTGCGGTCGGCGTCCGATAGCTTGTAGCCATCGGTGATAGCTTTTAGCAGGTAGGCGCCCGGACTCTTCTTGACTTGGCCGGAGTCGACCTTGGCGCGGGTGTATTCGATTGCCTGGAGAATACGCTCATCCGGCCACACAGCTCGGTTTTGCGAGATGGTGTTGAACTGCTTTTCGGTGAAGCCGAATTCGTTCTTCAGCGTCGTGTATATCTCTTGCGCCCCAAGCAGGCTCGCTCGAATGGCGCCAGCGGTTTCCTTGCGCGTAAGCCTGAAGCGAATCCGGTCAATCTTTTTCGACTTCGGGCTCACGGTGCGAGTCTCGTAGCTCAGGTCGATGTCGGAGACTGCGTTAATCTGCTTAACCGCCTTGTCGAGGTTGTCGCGTTTGAAATACTTGAATTCGGTTGCAGTCGACGCGGCCTTCCCAGGCCAGCCACGGACCACATCGACTTCGAACCACTCGGTTATCCCTTCAGCCACGTAACCGACGACGTGGTCGTAAATGGCTCGAGCATAGGTAAGCGTGAAGGCAGAGGTGATTCGCAGGCTTAGCCAGTGCGACTTCACCGGGTCCTTGATGTGCGGAATGAGCGGCTCAGGAACCGCAAAAGTGATGCGCCCTTTGTCGATACCGACGATACCGATGAGCTGTACGGACACCCACTTTTCGTCATCGACAGACGTGCTGCCAGGGGGCGAGGCGGAAACCTGAATCAAGGCTTTTTGAGCCTCGGACACAACTGTTCGTAGGTGCTTGTAGTTGTAGCTGTCGTAACGCATGAGCCATCGGAAGTAGCTCAGCTCGACGTCATAGACCTTCGGGGTGGTCGGCTCCTGCGCCACGATGAAGTGCGCTGCGTCCAGGAGTCTCCTGGCCGTAATGCCCACATCGGTGATGTCGATAAAAACGTTGTTACGCTGATAACCAATCTCCTTCGTCGATTCGGTGATTGGCGTATCGGTGGCGAGCATCTCCTCGAACAGCTCAAACGACAGCTGGCGCGAGGTTGCGCGTGTCGTGATGTTGTTTGCCATCGAGGTCCCTGTCCCTAGTTGCCGGTCGGGCAGACTCTAGCACGTGTAGGTGAGATGTCAAAACAAAAAGGCTCACCATGACAGGGGGCGTTTCAACAAATCTGATCACCCATCTTTAGGCCCGTGTGCTTTCAACAAATCTGCTCACCTTCCTGCTTTGGGGTCACTGAGCGTCCTGACGGATGGTTGTATGTTTTTCAGAATCTTTTAAAAACGAAAACTAACGAACTAACAACAGAGAAAGCAAACTGTCGTAAAAACAATGCGTTACCTCCTTATAGGTGAGCAGTTTTGTGCTTGAGGTGAGGAGTTTTGTGGGGCGAAGGTGAGTAGAAATCCTTGGCTACCGTGAGAAGTTTACCAGCGCCAAGTGAGTGATTCTGTGGGCGCGGAGTGACGGTGAGCATTTTTGTTGAATGCTGCTCCCCATCGCGGAGAGCCTTACCTGGCGGGGCGCTCCGCCGAAAATAGCCCGAAATAGGTGAGTCGTTTTGTTGAAGGATGGTGAGTGCTTTTGTGGCACGGGCGTAGCTGGGGTGCTCGATTTATCGGCATGAACAGCACCCAGGCCCGCAGGACGGCGGTTTGCGGCTAGGGTATCTGTGGATAAGGCGATTACCGGTTGATCATGGTGAGCATTTTTGTAGGCAAGTGCAGTCGTCCCAACAGTCAGAACTGGTGGAACGCTTACGTTATGGACTGCCGGAAGACTTCCGACCAGGCTGCCGAGAACTAACTGGTGCAAAAAGTGCCCCGCCTTGCGCGCCGAGGTGATGTCTCCGCGATGGGATGGTGAGAGGAATTGTTGAAAAACCAGACATGGCACGTCAGCTGGCGCATTTCAACAATTCTTCTCACCCACGTTCAGGGCGTCGCTTTTGCGCATTTCAACAATATCTCTCACCATAAAATTTCGGAATGCTTTCACAAGTGCCGTCAGTTCTGGCCCTTTCATTGTGCCGTTTGATTTTTTTACGTTGTTTTCCAGCAGGTTAGGCGGAGAATTTAAGAAACTAGCTTATACGAGGGCGATTTTTCTAAAGTTTTCGAGTATTCTACGCTTCGTCCTGATTTCCGGTGAAAGTGTAAAAATCATGTCTAAAGCCGAATTTCCCGCGATCACGCGCAAGGTTCCTCTCGCGAAAATCGCTAAATTTGCGAAAAAACTGGACGGGCTGACAGCCGAACTGCGCGAGCAGATTCTCACGCCGAGGCCGCGAAAGGCGCCGCCAAACTTTACGACTGCCGAAGTAGCAGACCTGTGCGGGCTGGACCGAACCAAGCTTCACTACCAAGCGACGCGGGAAGGAAGCACGTTGCCGTCGGGCGTTGCGCATGGCACGGGCCGCAGCCGCCTGTTCACCTTGGCCGAGGCACGCACCTACGTACAACAGTTGTCGGAGATCTATCAGTCGCCGCTCGTCACTGGTCGCGAGGCCGACGGCAAGATTATTCTAGTTGCCAACTTCAAGGGTGGGTCGACGAAGACTACGACGACGATGTGCATCTCGCAAGGGTTGTCGTTGCGCGGACGGAAAGTGCTCGTTGTTGACCTGGACCCGCAGGCCTCCCTGTCTGAACTCTGCGGACTCTATGCCGAGAACGAGGTCGACGAGGATTCGACCGTTCTCCCCTTTATCTATAACGAGGAGATGGAAGGTGGACTGGAATCTGCCATCAAGGAAACGTATTGGGACGGCCTGGATGTGATTCCCGCGCATCCATCGCTGTTCAGTGCTGAGTTCTTCATCCCCTCGATGCTGAAGACGCGCCCGAGCTATCAGTTTTGGGCAATCCTGCGGAAAGGCCTGGAGCCGCTGCGCAAGAAGTACGACTACATCATTCTGGACACAGCGCCCTCCCTCTCCTACCTCACATTGAACGCGTTGATGGCGGCTGATTCGATGGTGATGCCCTTGGTGCCGGAGAGTTTGGATTTCATCAGCTCGGTATCGTTCTGGGGGCTGTTTTCGGATATTGCCGCGAACTTCATGGAGAAGGAGTCAGACAAGGTCTACGATTTCATCTCCGTGATTCTGTCGAAGGTGGATACAAGCCCGACGTCGTCAGCACCCATCGTTCGCTCGTGGACGCAACGCGCCTACGAAGACTGGCTGACCACGACCGAGATTCCGGCGAGTTCGGTGATGAGCAACGGCGCACTCGCGCTCTCGACAGTGTTCGACCTCAGCAAATCCGACGGGGTCTCAAAAACGGTGCAGCGCGTACGGCAACCTCTGGTTGAATACTGCAGGTGGATTGACAACATGTACGTCGACGAATGGAGTCTCGCACAATGAGCAGCATTCGTGACCGTATGGCTCTACAAACCGCCAACCTCCGGAAGACGTCCTCAATCTCTGATGAGGAGATGGACGCGACCAAGCCCGTGGTCGAGAAGCCGAAGACAGGGCCTGGGATGGCAGGGGCCTTAGCAGCCGCCCAACTCAAAATTCAAGAGTTGGAAGCGAGTGGCGGCCAGGCAACGATTCCGGTTGCGGAGGTTGTGCCGAATCCGTGGCAACCGCGACGGATTTTTGTCGAGGCCGAGCTTTCGGACCTTGCCGAGTCTATTCGCGAAAAAGGGTTGGTTCAGCCGGTGGCGGTGCGGCGCGTTGAGTCCGGCTACCAGCTGGTCGCTGGTGAGCGGCGATTGCGCGCGCACAAAATCTTGGGCATGGAGCAAATCAAGGCCGTCATAGTCGAGTGCTCCGATGAGGATATGGTTGTTCTCGCGTTGGTAGAGAACATCGGGCGGTCCAACCTAACCGACTATGAAATCGCGATTTCGCTTCGTCGTGGGGAAGCAGAGTTTCCGAATCGAAAGCGGCTTGCTGAGTCCCTCGGTATGTCTCGCACTGGACTGTATCAATTTTTGGCGTTCGACAAGCTGCCTGATTTCATCAAGGAGCAATTGGACTTGCAGCCCGCATTGCTTGGGTGCAACGCTGCAGAAGAAATTGTGTCGGCTATTAAAAAGCATGGTGCTGCCGGTTTGGCTGCGGCGAAGGACTTGTGGTCGGACGTTGTCAAAGGAGAAATTCTCCAGGGCCGATATGCTGCGGCAATCGTAGCGCAGGCCACCCGTCAGGGTTCACGAGCGGAGGCCCGTGAGCGGAGCATCGCGAAGTTCTTTTCGGGCAAGGAACAGGCCGGGAGCATTACCAAGGACGTGAACTCGTTCACTGTCAAAATCAAGACCGGGTCGCTTAGCGAAGCTCAAGAGACTCGAATCCGGCAACTTATCAGTGAGCTGTACAGGGAAGAACCAAGCGCGCAGCAGTAATCTCACTGACCTGTGAGAAGCCCGCAGACTCAACTGTGGGCTTTTTTTTTGTCCATTGCCAAAAGCGGCCTGCGCGCAAATTAACGCTGGAGTGTCAGTAATACGGACAGTCAGAGAGAGCGTTTAGCGTGCCGGCGAGGCTTTGCCACGTCGAACCTCCAGATAGCGCCACGCCCCCGGCGACGGCGCGCGGCGTCAGTAGTACCGACAGTCCGGACCTTCGTTGCGGTCTGACCCGCATCGCACTTCGCCATCGCGGAGGCATCGAGGCGTCAGTATTACTGACGCGCCGAACCTCCTGATATCGTTGGGCCGGCCGACGTTCCCCAGAGTGTCAGTAGTACCGACGCTCTGTGGACCTATGCTCATGAGGTCTGCAGGTCAGGCGTCGCCTGAAAGCGAACGGGCTGAAACAAGGCCTGACTGTTCGGGAGAGAGACATTCCGGACTAGTGGACGATGCGACGGACGATCCCCGAAGCAGCTCGAACGCTAGTGCCGATGGCCTTCAGTAATCCCGCGATCCTGACTTGAGTCCGCGCTTGAGGCTGGGTGTTGGGCGCGCCGGAGGCCTCGCTCGCCTAGTGCAGTGGCTCCCGTCATTGGTTGCCATAGCGCGAACCGCCGCGGCCCTAGCCGGCACGCATCTGCGCGAGGCCACGCGGGCTGCAGAGCATCTGGCGCGGCGTGTTCGTGATCTGCCCATGCAACGCGGAAGCCACTTTCCTGCTGCCGTGAAAACCTGGAAGGAGTATGCAATGTGCACCATTTGCCATGCGCCGTGCGGGGGACCTGTCCCCCGTCGGTAAGCTGATTTGGCCGGGGCAGTTGTGTACAGGCAGCGGTCCCGCCGGAGGAGATACGGCGGGCAACCGACCGGTGGGCGCCGGCACGGCGCCGCGGCGTGCCGCGAAAGCCGGCCTCGCGTCTAGCGGCTGGCGTCGTCGCCCCGGACAGGTCCGATACGCAGCATTTCCTGCTTCAACCGACGCCGGATTCGCCGCAGTTCCCTGCGCGCTTCTCCGATCGTGGCGCTTGGCTTGTCCATGTGCCAGTAGATCTCCGCAGTCAAGGCGTCGAGCTTCGCAAAAGCAAGGCGGCCGCACTGGACCTCCAGCGCCAGACACCGGACCTCGGGCAACGGATGCGCGCGCCAGACCCACCGCAGCTCCGCGTAGAGCGGCGTGACGAACGGCGGCAGGCTGTACCGGCTGCGTTCCTCCCGCTGACGCCGCTCGCGCGTCCAGTCCACGTCGCGGGCGGGTGGATCCACCGAACACGAATCTGAACGGTGCCGGTCGCGCTTCGTGTAGTCAAGGCGGTGCGAACGCCGGTCGTCCCACGCCCACCAGTCGGATCGGGCCTCTTCGTCGGTCATCCATACCGGCGCCTCGGCAAAGCACCCACGCGCCTCGTCCCAGTACGCCCATCGCCATTCCCAGAGCGGTTCCATCATCCCACCTGTCTCACCATGGATACTGTATAAATATACAGTCGGTGGGTTTACAGCACCATGGGCGGCAGGCATTCTCCCGCTGTTGCCAGCACGGAATCGGGGTGGGGCGATGTGTACCAATTACCGCGCGCCGGACGAGCTTGACCTGCCGGCCTTCAGCGATCTGAAAATTGATCTGGGCCAGCTATGGGCGCGCACGCCCTGGAAGCCGGAGGTCTGGCCGGACTATGATGCGCCCGGGATCCTGCCGGCCGGCGAGGGCACGCAGGCCGCGCTGGGCGCCTACGGCTTCTGGCCGAAGTTCCTGCAGCCGGAGCGGCGCGACCCGCAGGGCCGCAAGAAAAAGCCCTACGACACGTACAACGCCCGCGGCGAGGAAGTCGGCTCCAAGCCCCTGTATGCCGCGGCGTGGCGAGCGGGCCAGCGCTGCCTGATTCCGGCGCGGTACGTGGTCGAGCCGTGCTGGGAGTCGGGGAAGAATGTCTGGCACCGCATCGGCCTGACCGGCTGGGCTCCGTTCGCCGTGGCAGGGATCTGGAAGCGGTACGAGACGCAGCGGGGGCCCGTGCTGGGCGTGTCAATGCTGACGCTGAACGCGGAAGGCCACGCCGTCATGGGCCGCATGCATCGTCCAACCGACGAGAAGCGCGCGGTGGTGATCCTGCGGCCGGAAGACTACGACGAGTGGCTGCACACGCCGAACGTCGAGGCGGCGCGAACGATGCTGCGGCTGTGGCCGGCCGGCGACATGGTGGCCGAGCCGGCCGGAAAGTGAGGCGGGGGACATACGATCGTTCCCGCGCAGGCCCTGACTGTCCCGAGGAGATGTCCTGATGAAAGCCATTCCCGCCCCCGTGTCGATTGCCGGCCTCGGCAACGGTCGCCTGCATCGCGCCGTGGTCGCACTGCCCGATGCGATGGGGGAGCCGGGCCGCGGCTACCAGGAGCGCATCGTGTTTTTCGAGGCGCCGCACGGCGCGGACGCCGCCACCCACCTCGAATACCTGCTGGCTGCCGCCTGGTGCATCGACACCGCAGACTGGTGCGAGCGCGGCTTCATCTACAACATCCGGGATCAGGGGGAGCTGATGGAGCGGCCGGCGACGGGCACCGCACGCGAGCTGCAGCTGCTTGAGATCGGCTGGGGCGGCGGGGTAGGGCCGGACCAAGCGCACTACGCCCGTACTGAGGAGGTGGACCTGTTCGTGACGCCGCGCGTGGCGGCGCGCCTGCGCGAGCTGCTGGCCATCGTCGACACACTGTATGCGGCGGCGACGCGCGCCGCGCAGGGCTGACATCCCGGGTAGTGGCGGGGTGACCTGCCGGTCATGCGTACAGGAATATATCTCGGTACGGTACTGGCGCTGATTACTGACCCGCTTCACTGACCGTTTTCACGCCGGCGCAGGGCGCCTGCCTCCGTGGCGGCCGCTTGCGTGAAGCGGCGCCACACCTGGTCGAGCTCGCGCAGCCGCTGCTCGGCGGCGGCCGTGAGCCGTTCGCGGTGCGCCTCGAGCCACGCACGCAGGGCGGCCGCGTCGGCGCGGTCGTCGGCCTTGCGGCCCGGCGTGGCGAAGTGGCGCTGCAGTTCGTTGTTCGAGATGGCCCGACCGCTGAACAGTACGCGCAGCAGGGCGCGGGTGGTGGTGATCGTCGCATCCGGAGGCGGAGGGTCCAGCCGCTGCATGAAGGCGATGACCGCGCGGGTGCGCGCGCGCCGCTTGATGCCGCTCAGGGTGCCGAGGAGGGCCCGGTCGGCGGGGTCGACGTGCGCCAGCATCGCGGCGACAGCCCGCGCGTGATCGTCGGGGGTGAAGAAGTCGAAGGAGTCCATCGCGTGGGCTGCCTGTATGGAGATATATCTTTGTACTGCACCGGACGGCGGCCTGTCCAGCGGGGCAAAAAGTGCCACTGGTGATAACGGCACTTATCATCAATGCCATTTTTTCCAGTCAGATTTGGGGTTCTGCAGTACACTCCCCGGGAAGCCCCGCCGGGCAAGGCTTGGCGGCGCCGCGTGCAGCACCCGCTGGACAGCCTCACCGGGATTCAGTAAACTAAGTCCATTGAACCAAGTTTATCGAGACTGCCATGCACACCTACAACATCCACGAGGCCAAGACCCAGCTCTCGCGGCTGGTCGACGAGGCCGTCCACGGTGGCGAGCCGTTCATCATCGCCAAGGCCGGCCGGCCGCTCGTGAAGGTGGTGCCGCTCGACGCGCCGGCGGCGGCGCAGCAGCGGCGCATTGGCTTCATGGCAGGCCAGATCCAGGTGCCGGCCGACTTCGACACGATGGGCGCTGATGAGATCGCGGGGCTCTTCGAGGGCCGGGACGCATGAAGTTGCTGCTCGACACGCACCTGCTGCTGTGGGCGGCCGCGGGCGCCGCGGAGCTGTCCGCCGGGGCGCGGGCCCTGATCGCGGACCCGGACCATACGCCGCAGTTCAGCGTCGCGAGCCTGTGGGAAATTGCGATCAAGCGGGCGCTCGACCGCCCCGATTTCCAGGTCGAGCCGCGGCTGCTGCGCCGCAACCTGCTGGACAACGGCTATGAGGAACTGCCGGTGCTCAGCACGCACGTGATGGCGCTCGAAGGGTTGCCGCCGATCCACCGCGACCCCTTCGACCGGCTGCTGGTCGCCCAGGCGATCGCCGAAGGCGTCACGCTGCTCACCCATGACGATGCGGTGGCCCGCTACCCGGGCCCGGTCCGGCGCGTCTGACTCCGGCAGACGATGGGCACGTCACCCGCAACGATCTGCCCGGCCACGTTGAAACGCTGACTGGGTATCCCTGTCACGACATCGGGGCGCGTGTCCCGACGAGGAGGACGAATGACCGATTCCCGGCAACTGGCGGCCTTCGCCCTCCCGCCGACGTTCCCGCCGGAGCTGGTGCCGGAGGCCTGCGCCGGGTTCGTGCGCGACTGCGTGCCGGGGCTGACCCGGCGACAGCTGCTTGCCCGCACGCGCGCACGCGGCTGGGCGCCGACCTGGAAACCGCTGGCCCACCTGAGGCGGGACGGCCTCGAGGCGTTCGGCTTCGGACTCACGGTCGATGGCTGCGTGGTTCCGCTGATCGCGCGGATGCGGCGCGTTGGCCAGGGCGTGCAACCGGCGCCGGTGCCTGCGCGGGATCCCCGGCAACTGAACCTGTTTTGATGAGGGGGCGCAAGAGCGTGAGCAAAATCCTGAGCTACGCCAACCTCACCGCGCATACGGAGCAGACCCTGCGCCCGCATCTGGCCGACGCTGCGGTGCATCGCGAGGCCGGTCACGATACCCGCGCCCACGAAGCGTGGGTGTGCGCGTGCACCGTGCACAGGATGTGGGAAGGCCTGGCCGTGCAGTATCTGGAACCGCACCGCAGGAAGTCGTTCATGGCCGACTTCGCGCGGCTGGACGCACTGATGTACCCGGAAGACGCCGCCCCGGCCCCGCTCCCAACCTCAACGGAGTCTGGCCATGCGCAAGGACTATGACCTGCAGACCGACGTGCTGGCGACCATCGTCGCAACCACGCCCGTCACGAAAAAGCACGCCGCGCTGCTGACGGCATTCGCGACGCGCACCGACTGGCGCGCGGCGCGCTACGTCATGACACGCGACATCTACAGCGACTGGCCGTCGCGCGTGATCGATGGCGAGGGGCGCGAGATTGCGCCCGACTACCATGCATGGATCGATGCGCAGCTGGCCGCACACGGCGAATCGGCGCGCGCGGTGATCGACGCTAACCGGAACAGCGGTTACTGGCTGGTCGAAGTCCGGCCGCTGCTGCATTACTTCGTGCACGACCGCGGCGGCGCCCAGGACAACTTCGTCCAGTTTGCGGTCTGGGAGCAGCAGGAGTACGTCGAGCGCGAGGTGTTCCCGCGCGACACGCGCTGGAGCCTGCCCGATGCCGATGAGCTGCGGCGCGCTTCGGAACACGGGGCGGAGCTTCGTATGGAACGGCGCGCGCTGGGTGAACCCCGGTACGCACTTCAGGAGGCGACCGACATGCACCGGTTCGTGGCGCTCGCCGGGGCGACCTGGCACGCACGGCGGCAGGCCGAGGGCGACCGCAGGCTTGTGGAGCGCAATCTCACCACCGGCGAGGTGCGTGAGCTGACCGTGCGCGAGCTCACGCCCGGTTATGACCGGCAGCGCTGGCCGGGCCGGCGCTTCTTCGACGACTGGACGGACTCCAGCGCGGGCCACGCCGGCGAGCGCGTGTGCACGCGCTGGACCTTCAACACGTCGGATTACACCGAACCGGGGGGCGCGCGGCACCTGGGTTTCGTGCCGCAGTGGGCGCACACGCGCAGGATCGCGGCCCTGAAGGACACGTACCGGCTCGACGCGTACGGCCTGTACGGGAAGCTCAACCAGTTCGACGCACGTATCGGCATGCCGTTCGCGTGGTACTTCTATGGCTTGCACGGCAACCTGGTAAAGAGCGGCCAGATCGAACGCGTGCTCGAGGCGGCCGAGGCCGGCCTGATCGTGCTGCCGGAGTGCGACTATGCGGTGCTGCGCCGCTGGCAGCAGGATCCGTACGGGTTCTAGCAGTGGCTGCGCATACGTAAAGGACTGCCAATGAATGCGAGACAATGCCCGCCAGGGCCCGGCCTGCTGCTCATTGACACCTGCGGCGCGCCGGTGTTCTCACGGGAGTAACCGATGACCATAGTCATTGTGGTGTTCTTCGTTATCACAGCGACGGGCTGGGGCATGAGGCGATGGGCGTTTGCGTTTCTCCCCGTGCGCCTGATTTCACTGGAGCTTGTCTCGATCGCTTGCGGCTGGTTGCTTATTTTCACGATCGCCCGCTTCGACCAGTACGGATTCCTTGCCGCACCTGCCGCGGCAGGTTGTCTCGCGGCGGCCTTGATGGCCCGGGTGCTCACGAAGCGGTACTGGGCGGCCGTCAAGGCGGAAAACGCCGGTAAGGCCGGTGTCCGGACGGTACCCGGAACCGTGATCCCTACCGGTTCTGACGAAAGATAGTCATGTCTCACTGGATCGGTCTGCCGGGCCTGGTCGTCATCGACCTGCTGCTGATGGTCGTGATCTTCCGGTTCACGTCCAGTCAGGACGCGAGCGGGCGCGCAGTCATGGCTGCCGCAGTGGCCGCCGTCGTGCCTGTGCCGGCCGCCTCGGTGCTGGCGTGGCGGTTCCTGTGACCCGACGGTGCAGGCGTTGAAAAGGACGATTAATGGACAGGGAGGTGAGGATGGAAGACACAGCGCAGGTTCTCTATGTTTACCGATGCTCTGCATGCGGGGTTTGGGGTGAAGTCCGCCTGCCCGGCGACACGCACGACGGTGAAGCGGCGAGGTGCAGGTCGTGCGGCGGGCCCGTCGTCCTCGAATGGGATGGCGGGGTCACCCTGGCCAGCACGTCGCCGCCGACGGACGACAGGCACTGATTCGCGATGACGCGTACCGCAACACCCCACCCGGGCCGGCCACTGCTCCTCACGCGCGCCGATTTCGCGCTGTACCGGGCGTGGCTCGAAGGGGTGGACGACACCGCGCTGCACGCGAGCTACGGCACGGCGGGCACCGACGTGCAGATCACGCGCCGGCAGATCGTGGTCATCCGCGACACGCTGTCGGCCGCCGCACGGCGCGCACGCGATACTGACGCCGCGCACCTGTTGCGCCTGAAGCCGGGCAGCCTGCGTGACCAGCTCGCCGCCGCCGGGCTCGCACTGGAGACCGGCGCGCCGTCGCTCGAGGACTGGCGCGAGCAGATCGACCCGGATGGCTTCTACGCCGAGGCGGAACTGCTCGCGCTGTATCGCGACGCGTATCCGGCACAGGCCCCGGCGCCGGAACGTCAGCGACTGGACCGCAAACTGGCGCGCAATGCGCGCCTGCGGCAGCGCCAGGCGGCCGCCCTCGCGCGCATGGAGGCGACGCTGGCGCTCGACCCCCAGCCGGAAGATCCGCTTGATACCTGGTTCGATGCGCGCCTGGCCGCGCGCCTGGCCGCCGCGGGGCTGGCAACCCTTGCGGACCTGCTGGCGCTGATCCGCCGGCGGCGCCAGCGCTGGTATGCCGGTGTGCCCCGCCTGGGGGAGAAGGGCGCGCGACGCGTGCTCGACTGGCTGGACCTGCACGCCGCCACCCTGGGCGTGCTCTCGCCGCTCGCGACGACCCCGCGTCGCCAGCTGCCGGCCGGGCATCCCGCGCTGCTGCGTCCACCGGTGGCCGCCGAGGTCGTGCCGCTCGAGGCGCTGCGCGTGCCACACGAACTCGACGGCTCGCAGGGGCTGAACCGCGCACCGGTGCCGGCCCACCAGGCCGCGCTCAACACGGACCTCGAGGCGGTGACGGCGTGGATCGACATCCGCGGCGCACGCAGCGCGCACACGCGCCGCGCGTACCGGCGCGAGGCCGAGCGGCTGCTGTTGTGGGCGCTCGTGGTGAAGGGCAAGCCGCTGTCGTCGCTCAATACGCGGGACTGCGCCGGGTATGTGGACGAGTTCCTGCGCGATCCGCAGCCCGCGCAGCGCTGGGTGGGCCGCAGCCAGGTGGAGCGCTTTGATCCGGACTGGCGCCCGTTCGCGGGCCCGCTCTCGGATCGCAGCCGCCACACCGCGCGCGCGATCCTGAAGTCCATGTGTGCGTGGCTGGTCGGCGAGCGCTATCTGCTCGTCAATCCGTTCGCCGGCCTGCCCGCGATCGATACCGGTCGCGCGCCGATCGACACCGCGGGCCGCACGCTCACGCATGCGCAATGGGCCTACGTGCTGCAGACGGTGCAGCGCCCGCTGGCCTCCCCGACCTGCACGGCGGCGGAGCACCGCGATTACTTCGCCCTGCTGTTCGCCTATGCGACCGGCCTGCGCCGTGCCGAGCTCGCCGCGGCGAGCGTGGGCCGCCTGTCGCGCAAGGCGCTCGATGGCGCGCTCGACGATGCGTGGACCCTCCAGGTCGACGGCAAGGGCCGGCGCCTGCGCACGGTGCCGATGCCGCGCGGCCTGATGGACGCGCTCCGCACATCGCTGCACCAGCGCGCCGTGCCCGTGACGCTCGAGGCGGCACCGCCGGCGACGCCGCTGCTCGCGCACCTCGGCACGGGCAGGCCGCTGTCGGCCAGCATGGTCGGGGCCCTTTTCAAGCGGGTGTTCGTGCGCGCCGCGGACCAGCTTGAGGGGACTTATCCGGGCGCTGCGGCGGATCTGCGCCGCGCGAGCACGCACTGGCTCCGGCACACGCACTCAAACCATGCGCTGGATGCCGGCGGCGACGTGCGCGACGTGCAGGCCGGGCTCGGCCATGCGAGCCTGGCGACGACGACGCTCTACACCAAGGCCGACAATGCGCGACGGTTCGCACTCGTCGACCGGCTGTTTAATGCAGCCGTGTGGCCGGACCGGGACGGCCTGCCGGGACAGTGAAAAGCTCGCGCGGCCGCACGTTTCCCGGGCGGCCTTTCAATGATCGTCATCAGACGCCAGACGAACGACCCGGAGCACAAAGAGCACGTCGCGCGTCGTGAATATGCGGCATCCCCGAACGAGGCGACACCGGAAGCGCCGTTCAGCCCGCCGCGTTTGCTAAGTCAGAAGGACTGCGAACGCTGCGCCGGCGAACATTGCCAGCAAACCCAACGGGTCAAACCACGCAAGAAGCAGTTTTTCGAGCGTTGTTTGCCCATAACGAGCAACAAGCAGATTCCAGGCGTGGAGAGAAGAAGCATCCTCATGGCACGCGAGACCACAGATAGAGCGCTGACAGATTCCTGATGCAGTTCGTTCCGGGTGTTGGTACTCAGTCGGATCTCATGTGCTATGTGTGTACCGGCAAGCGCTCGGATAGCACGCAGTAGAGGGGCGAGCGGGTGTTGCCAAACTGGTCGGCGATTCTCTGCCTGTGCATCCGGCGTTTCAATGTGACATCACGGTACCCAGAAGCATCCCGGTCAAAAACGGGCTGAATGCGGATGGGCACTGGCCCGATTGAGACTGCTTGCCGGCCGCATCAAGGCGGTTCGCAATCAGCTCCAGTGCGGCGTTTTGCTCCTGCTGAAGGCCGATTTGAAGCGCAAGCAATTTATCGGCCGGTGTCGGTTCATCGATGCCGACCAGCTTGCAGATCCGCAGGATGTTCCTGTCGAAGCGCTCCCTTTGGAGATCGGGATCACGGAGACTTTCGATGAACCCCGTCATTTGTGAGCGCGAGGGGCGGGTGTTCAGGAATTCCTCGAGCTCCGTCCGCAGGAAAGGGCTATTTCCGCAAAGGGAGCGCGCATGCGTCATCTGGTCGACGGTTGCGCGATCATCGTCTGGCTCTGTCATCATGTTCTCCTTACTCGCCTTCGTGAATCAACGGCTGAGGCCGCATTATCCATCACGTTCTTCGCGCTCTAGCGCTCTTCGGTGCTGCCGCATTTCATCGGCATTGATATCCCAGATCGCGCCGTGACCTGCCGCGTGGCAGAGCAGCGCCCAGGCCGAATAGGGGATATCTGTTTCACCGCTGATCCAGCGCCGGATCTGGCGGCCGGTCTTGTCTGCCAGATCCAGGTAGTCCGCCGCGAGTCTGCCTGTGAATCCGGCCTGGCGAACGATTTCCTGAATTTCGGCGCCGGTCGGTTTTTCCCAGTAAATCGCGGGCTTCAGGCATTCCGGACGAATTTTGACAGATGATTCTTTCTGCATGGCGTTATCCGATTGTTATCCAGCCCCCACGGCTTGCGCCGCGGGGGATACACGCGCCCGACGGGCGCTTGACGACCCCGCCCAGCGGTCCACCCAGGCCCAGCCGGATCGTCGCGCCGCAGCCGCGGCGCGCCGGCGCTCTCCCCGCGCCCGCGGCGCGGGTCCCCGTGCGCCTCGATCCGGGCGCGCGGCGCGCGCGGGACGTGGTGTGATTATCTGACCTCATTGGCTTGCAGTCGGAGGGGGGGCGCGGCGCGTGCCCGGGCGCGCCGGGGTGGCCGGCCACAAGGCTATCACGGCGGCAGCAGGTGCTGGGGATCCAGCGAGACGCGCACCGCGTCCACCTGTTCGGGCGTGAGTCGTGTGACGTCGACAGGCGTTGCGCACTCACAGATCATCAGGCCGTACACGTCGGCGAGCGCGCGCGCCGGCGCGCACAGGCGCGCCATCCTCGGCAGGTGCTTCCTGCGCTCACCAGAAGGTGATGGCCTGTTCGATTTCGGCAATGGTCAAACGGGTAGTCATGAGAGCCTCACACGCCCGCGCCAACCACGCGCGGGCGTCGAATGTCAGTCCGCCACTGCTAGTGCAATTGCCCCGGGTGTTCGATGATGGTCGTGACGGGGGCGTAGGGCGGAACACGATCAAAGTTGGCCAGCGCCGCAAGGGCGATGGCGCGCAATTCTTCGCGATGCATCTCGACCGGATTGCCCTCGCGGTCGAGCATGTCGGCAATGCGCCGGAGCGCATCGGCGGAATGCGCCGCCGCATCTGCGGACAGGGCCATGCGGTGCAATTCGGCGCGCACGATATTTCGGTCTCCGTACTGCCAGACAGCCAGCAACGGCAGCAGGGTGGCGAGCCACGAAGGACGGGTGTTCAGCGTGTCCATGCGATATTCCCCTGGTGGGATGCGCCCCGACCCGAAGGCCGGGGCCATCCGGTTAGCCGCGCAGGCGGCGCAGTTCATCAGCGAGTACCCACAGGGCACGATTCAGGCGGATATTCTGGTCGATGCCGGAGACGGCGCGGGTTGTGGTGGCCCGACCGCTCGCGTTGCGACCGTGCAGCCCGCCGCGAATCATGTTTTCCTGGACACGGTTGAAGGTGGTCCAGAGATCGGGTGCGTGATCTTCCATCCGGCGCGGCGCGAGAAGCTGGCGTTCCGTGACCGGCGCAGGCTTGCTCTCGTCATAACGCAGCGTGAGAGCCGCGCGGGCGAAGGCAACCTGTTCGCCCTCGTCGAGCACCGTCGCGGCCATGCCTTCGCGTTGCTGGGCCGTCTCATCGAAGCTTTTCAGTACCTTGAACGCACCTTCGACAACCTGGCCGATCACATCGCCCTTGTGCGGGATGCGGATATCGCTCAGGTCATTGCCACACACAATCCCGTTCTGACACGCCCAGCGGATCATTCCGGCGATCATCTGATAACTGCTGGCCCCGTTGTGGCTGTTCAACAGGATGACCTCATTCGCTTCCCGCGTGCCCGTGATCTGGTCGGCGTGGCGTAGCCGGAGCATGTGCTTGGTGTATTCGCGCATGTCGTCATTGCGCACACGCGTCTGACAGACCATGAAGGGCTGAAAGCCTTCCTTGCGCAGCGCATCGAGCACATCCACGGTCGGGATGTAGCTGTAACGCGCCGAACGGCTTTCGTGCGGGCAGTGGGCGAGGACCGAAGGCGCGACTTCGGCGATTTCATCGTTCGTCAGCGGGTGATCCGAGCGCAGGACAACGGCATTGCTGCTAAAGCGGCTTGCAAGCGTACTCATGTCTTTTCCCCAATGATGGAGCAGACCCGGCCCGAGGGCCGGGGCCGGTCAGTTAGTCGATGGCGCGCAGGATGTTGGCGGCTTCCACGTGTTGTGTTGCGAACTCGCGCAACTGGTGGAAACGTTCGATGATGGTGTCGTCCTGCGTCTTTTCCGCGAGATGGCAGAGCGCGAAGAGCGTCACGGTGATGCCGAAGGCATCCGAGCCCATCATGTCGCTGTAGCCGTTCAGATGCCAGCGCACGTGCACGCGGCCCATGTTGGCAGGAGCCATGTAAAAGCCGCCATTAGAGAGCGTGAAGTAATGCCACGAGCCATGGGCATAGCTGCTGCACAGGCGTGCGGCCCAGTCATAGACAAGCGATTCGCCAGCAATGTAATGACGACCGAGGTAGCGCGGCAGGACGTTCATACGCAGTTCTTCGGGAACCACGGCCGAACTGGCTTTCAAATCAGGAGTACTCACGATCAATCTCCGGGTTAGAGCCACAGCAGAAGTGCCGGGCTACATCTACATATTAGGTCTAATAGACCTCAATATCAAGGGCTAACTTAAAATATTCCATTTGGATAAATGTAAAAAGACCTTTCTATAACGGTCTATTAGACCTATATTATTCATGTGGCCCGGCGCTTCCGCTGTGGTCCGAACCAGGAGAATGTTCCATGCGAAAGCAAGTCTCTGAAGTCCTCGCGAGCCCCGTCGATGCGGCGCAAATCCAGTATGTTGCGTGGTCGCGTCTGACACCGTCGCCGCTGAATGTACGCAAGAAGGCGACAAGCGGCATTGAAGCCCTGGCCGAAACCATCGCCGAAAAAGGCCTGATCCAAAATCTCGTTGTGCATGAAGTGAAAGGGCGCGCGAAGGTGCCAAAGCTGGGCGTCTGTGCGGGCCAGCGCCGCCTTGCAGGGCTCAATCTGCTGTTTGATCAGGGCCGGATTACACAGGACTACCAGGTGCCGGTATTGATCGTGAGCGAAGGTGAAGCCCTCGCCGCGTCGCTGATCGAAAACCGAGAGCGCGAGGACATGTGCGTCGCGGATGAGGCAGTCGCTTTCGGGCTGCTGGCCGATGAGGGGAAAAGTACCGGACATATTGCGGCGCTTTTCAGCATTCCGGAAGTCGCGGTGCGCCGCGCGCTGAAAATCGCCAGCCTTGCACCCACGTTGCTGGACCTTCTGCGCGACGACAAGCTGGACTACGAGCAGGCGAAGGTGTTGGTTCTGGCCAACGATCATGCGACGCAGGAACGCGTATGGAACGAGGCTATCAACGCGTGGCAGCGCCGCCCCGCCGAATTGCGCGCGGCGATTACGCGCGAGGAAATCGATGCGAGGGACAGCGCCTTGGCGCGGTTCGTTGGCCTGGAAGCCTACGAGGCGGCGGGCGGTCGCGTTCGCCGCGACCTGTTCAGCGACGACGAAAACGCCGGATACATTGAGGATGCCGCATTGCTGCACAGGCTCGCCACGGAGCGCCTGATCGAGCTATCCCAGGCGATCGCAAACGAGGGCTGGCAGTGGACGGAGTGCCGGACGCGCTACGACGCGATGGAAATCATGCGGCATGGGCGTATCGCCTCGACCACGCGCAAGCCGACAAAAGAGGAAAAGGCGGAACTTGCCGAACTGAGCGCCGCGCGCGATGCCGCACAGGCCGAACTTGACGCGTATTACGACGAAGACAGCGACCCCGACGAGGTGCGGGCGGAGCGCCTGGAAGCGGCGGCCACTACCGCGACGTATGCGGCAGACCAGTATGCCGAGCGCTTCGAGACATTCGATCCCGAGGACATGAAGCAGGCCGGGGCGTATGTCTATATCGACGACGATGGTCGGGTCTGCATCGAGCGCGGGTTAGTCCGGCGCGAGGCGACGCCGAACCCGCAGGCAGGCGCACACGCGATCAGTGCGAGCGCTGCCCGCGCGCCGAAGGAGCGGCCCGTGCATGGCGAGAAGCTGTGCAGGCGGTTGACTGCGCACCGCACTGCCGCCGTACAGATTGAGCTTGCGAAGCAGCCGGGCGTGGCGCTGGCCGTGCTGATGCAGCGCATGATTCCGGTTGTGTTCGATGACGTTTACGCGCGCTCGTACATCGACCATGCGGTGATGATTGAACTGCATACGTCGCGCGATGCGCTGGTATCGAATGCGGACGACATGGCCGAAAGCGTGGCCTGGAAGGCACTGGAGGGCGAGCGTGCGAAATGGGCGCGGATGCTGCCCAGGCGCGCCGAAGATCTGCTGCCCTGGCTGCTGGAGCAGGGTGAGGACGTGACGTCGAATCTCTTTGCCTTCTGCGTGGCGGCCACGGTTGACGGCATCAGCAGCGCAGACCGTCCGCACGCCGTGAACGAGGTAGCCAACACGCTGGCCGTGGACCTCTCGCGTTACTGGAAGCCGACGCGCGACGGTTATTTTGCGCACGTGGCGAAAGACCGAATCGCGGCGGTGGTGGGCGAGAGCGTCTCGCCGCAGGTGGCGGGCGAACTGCGCAGCATGAAGAAGGATGACGCGGCGGCGGCGGCAGAGCTTCGCATGACGGACTCGGGGTGGTTGCCGGAAGTGCTGCGCAATCGCGAAGTACCGGAGCGCATCACGTACGGATACCGCGAGGATGACGACGAAGAGGACGAAGCCGACTGCGAGGCCGATGTTGACGAAGTGTCAGAGACTCAAGCGGGTTCGGGCGACGACGACGACGAGGCACACTGAGCGGGGTTGCCCCTGAGATTTGACGTCTGTTACGCGTCGCATCACAACAACCCCGCTCAGGCGGGGTTGTTTTTTTCAGGTGGCACCGGGTCAAACGGGTTAGGCCACAGGCTTTTGACCACGGCATCCGCGCGTGCGTTGCGCTGCTCACGCGTCAGCAGCCGTTTTTGCTCGCGGGTCAGGTCGGCGGTGAGCCAGTCATCGGGGAGCCGTGCACCGACCGGCGCAACCGGGCGACGTTCGCGCACAACGGGCGGTGCGCTCGCCGCTTCCGGAGCGGGTCTGGCGTTGCCAGCCGCTGGCGTGCGGGCTGCTGCCGGGCTCGGCGCGTTCTCCGCGCGGTGGGCTGCCGGTCCAGTGTCCGGGTGTGACACGCGGGGGGGCCGGAGCACGATGCCGCGCTCGCGCCGCAGTCTTTTAAGGGTCAGAGCGAAAGTCTGGTACGTGAAGACGAGGCCGGTCTCGGCCAGGTTCTGAATGATCGCGGCGTACCGGACGCCTGCGCGAATGGCGCGCTCGACGCTATCGAACACGTCGCGAAGCTGGGCGGTCTTGGACCGGCCATCCAATGCCGCCGACAGGGCATCGAGGCGTTGTGCGCGTTGCGCGGCGATTTGGGCGTCCATTTGTGCGCTCGCGGGAGAGGAAACGGCGTCAGTATGCCGCGAATGATCGAAAGATGCACCATTGGCGCTCAATCTGTGATCCTTCATGCTCTGAGAACGATCCAGAAATGATCCAAACGCGATTCATTCTGATCCAGGCATGACCTATCGTTGGGCGGTCGGCTTAAAGCCGAGGCACGACGTATATGTAGACGGGAATGCTGACGCATTCCCGTCTACATATACCGTGCTCCAAGGGGATGCCCCTTGGAGAACCCGGCCGGCTCCGCCAGGCGGGGCAACACCGTGCGAAGCACGGTGTTGCGGGTATCCCACGCGCGCGCCTCCTGTACCAGATAGAACGTCGGGCACCTGTGCTGATCGGGGCACATTGCTGGGGCGCCGTCACGCGACGGTGTGGTGTGGGACACTCAACCGGCGCATGCATCGCGCTGCCACGGCGAGTGCCACTGAAGTCGACACGTGTCGTAAAGTGCGTTGTTGTCGCAACCATCACGATCACGTCGCCGTTCTGAGACCGATTACATGCCCAGTTCCGTTGTTGTCCCGCTCTCAGCCGCCTTGACTGAAGCCGGACAGATGCCGTTACCCGCATACCGCACGTTTCGCCCGAGGGTAATTGCGTCGGAGGCCGTCCAGCACCGAATCGAGGAAGCATGGATGGGCGATGAGTGAGATGATCCGCGCGCCGACCATGACTTCGGACGCGATGGTTCATCGGGCCTCACGCGACCTCACATCGCCTTGGCTGGCCTCGTGAGTGTGCTGCCGCAAGCAAGACGACAGCATGGTCCAGGGGCTTGCGCCACACTTCGGCCCCTGATGTTTTCACCCGGGGAAAATGCATGTCCAGCCAAAAGCCGAAATTCCGGACTATCACAATCGATGCGGCAAGGGCCCTGCGCGCCTGAGATTTCATCGGCGACTTCAACCTCGTAAGTCTCAAACCGAGATGCGGCGTTTTCCTGATGGAGATTGGTGGCGGCTTCGTGGGGCTTCTTCCGCCCGAGCCTCTTGAGGGTGCCTATTACTTTTGCGTCGGCAGACACGGCGATAGAGGCGTTGATCGCGGTTGGCTTTGAAGTCAAGCGATTCGGGCAATGGCGCCCCAATCCTGTTCACATGGAGCGTCTGCACGCTGATACGCGGACGCTGCTCCGGCAAAGTGTGGACACGCTGGGAAAATTGAGGCCTGGCGAAGAACCGGACTGATGCGGTGTTGGTGCGCACTTGTCTGGGCTATTGCGGCAAGCCTCTATTGTCGCTGTACTGCAGATCGCGCAGTGCCAAGTCGGAAAGCTGTGACGGTCGATACCGGTCTGCCAGCCCGTCGCGCTTACGTGTCCTTCTCGACTGCCGCGGCCGGCGTCAGCAATCGAAGGGCAACAGGCCCTGAGCTGGAACGGCGAGTGATTTGCTTTCGATGGTACGTTCGAGGGCGCTGACGCGCACACCGATGAGCCGGATCCGGCGGTCGAGCAGCACACGCTTCAGGCATGCACCTGCGGCGCGCCTGATTGAGGCGACGTCGGCCACTGCTTCGGGTAACGACAGGTCACGCGTCACGACCTTGAAGTCCGCAAACTTGATCTTCACGCCAACGGTACGTCCAGTGTAGCCCTTTCGCACAAGGTCGCATGCAACCCGCTCGCAAAGCGTCGTCAGCGCGGGCGTCAGGACGGCGCGGTCTTTGAGCACGTGCATGTCACGCTCGAACGTCGTTTCGCGGCTCATCGACTTCGGCTCCGACGAGACCACGACGGCACGCTCGTCGAGGCCGCGTGCGATCCGTGCAAGCCACGTTGCGTACGTGCGCCCGAAGTGCTCCTGCAACAAACCCAAATCCGCCGCCGCTAGCTCGCCGACCGTGTGGATGCCGATACTGCCCAGCCGTTCGCTCGCCCTGGGCCCGATACCATTCACCTTTTTCGCGGCCAGAGGCCAGATACGCGACTCCAGATCGGCCATCACCAGGATCGTGAGCCCGTCGGGCTTGTCGAGCTCCGAGCCGATTTTCGCCAGCAGCTTGTTCGGCGCGATCGCGATGGAGCAGGTGAGGCCTGTCGCCTGCCGCACGGCCGCCTTGATCCGGCTTCCAAGCTCGCGTGACTCTCCCTCCAGATCAGTTAGGTCTACATATATCTCGTCGATCCCACGGTCTTCAATGCAATCAGTGAACGTGCGCACCGCGTCCTTGAAGAGTCGCGAGTAGCGCCGGTAGGAGTCGAAATCCGTCGGCAGGAGAATGGCATCAGGGGCGAGTTGCGCAGCCTTCATCATGCCCATGGCAGAAAACACACCGAGCGCGCGCGCCTCGTAGGTGGATGTCGTCACCACGCCGCGGCCGACGTAGTCACGAAGCCGCGCAAACCGGCGCGTGCCGTCAGGCAGCGTCTCCGGCACGGCATTGCGGCCGCCACCGATCACCACGGGCTGGCCGCGCAGCTCCGGGTAGCGCAGCAACTCGACGGACGCGTAGAACGCATCCATATCGAGGTGGGCAATACGCCGGATGTTCATCGTCGTTCCCTTCAATGGAAATTGCGACTAACGGTCTGCAGCTGTCCAAGCAGGCCACTCACGTCCACGAGCCGGTTTGCGACGAGGTGCCTGACTTCGCCTTCGCGTTGCCAGACGCCGTAGACGGCCAGCAACGAGGAGCCCAACGCCTCGCGCCGGTATTTTTCGAGTATGGACTCCCACACGATGATGTTGGTGGTCCCGGTCTCGTCTTCGAGCGTCATGAACATCACGCCGTTGGCGGTACCCGGGCGCTGGCGCACGGTGACGATGCCGCAGGCCCGCGCGAGCTGGCCATTACGATAGAGCATGAGGTCTGCCGAAGGCACGAGTCGCATCCTCGCGAGTTTGGGCCGCAGCAGGGCGAGGGGATGCCGGCCCAGTGTGAGGCCTGTCGAGCGGTAATCGCTCACGATCTCCTGGCCTTCAGTCATTGGCGCGAGCACCGGGGTGGCGTCGTCGTCGGTGGCGCCACGCAGCAGGTCGCGGTCCGGCACTGCCGCGACCGCCTGCCAGAGCGCTGCGCGCCGGTCGCCCGCGAGCGAGCACAGTGCGTTGGCGGCAGCGAGCACTTCGAGATCGCGACGGTCGAGCTGCGCACGGCGCGCCAGGTCCGACACATCGCGAAATGGTCGCACCGCGCGCGCCATCTCGATGCGTGCGGCCGCCTCCTCTTTCATGCCGCGGATCAGCGACATGCCCAGCCGCAGGGGATCGTGCGTTGTCGGACCTTCGATCGTCGAATCCGAGTTGCTTACGGTCACATCCACCGGTAGCACGCGTACGCCGTGGCGCTTTGCATCCTGGACGAGCTGGCTCGGCGAATAGAACCCCATCGGCTGGGAGTTGAGCAGCGCACAGGCGAACACGGTCGGTTCATGGCACTTGAGCCATGCGCTCGCATACACCATCAATGCAAAGCTCGCGGCGTGACTTTCCGGAAAGCCGTATTCACCGAAGCCCTGGATCTGCGCGAAGATCTGCTCGGCGAACTCGCGATCGTAGCCGCGCTCGAGCATGCCGTTCACAATGCGGTCGTAGTAGACGCTGAGGCCCCCCTTGCGGCGCCACGCCGCCATGGCGCGCCGCAGCTGGTCCGCTTCGCCGGCCGAGAAGCCGGCCGCGAGCATCGCGACCTGCATCACCTGCTCTTGGAAAATGGGCACGCCGAGCGTGCGCGCAAGCGCCTGTTCCATCTGCGGGCTCGGGAATGTCACCGGTTCGAGGCCCTGCCTGCGCCTGAGGTACGGATGCACCATGCCGCCTTGCACCGGGCCCGGCCGCACGATCGCCACCTCGATCACGAGGTCGTAAAACTGGCGCGGCTGCAGTCGGGGCAACATGCTCATCTGCGCACGCGATTCGATCTGGAACACGCCCACCGTGTCCGCACGGCAGATCATTGCGTAGGTGTCCGGATCTTCGGCGGGAATGTCCTGCAGTTCAAATACCTCGCCGCGCTTGTCCGAGATTAGGTCGAGCGCACGGCGGACCGCCGACAGCATGCCGAGTGCCAGCACATCTATCTTCAATAATCCCAGAGACTCGAGATCGTCCTTATCCCATTCAATGACAGACCGGTCAACCATCGCCGCATTCTCGATCGGCACGAGTCGCGAAAGCTTGCCGCGGCTGATTACGAACCCGCCGCTGTGCTGCGAGAGGTGTCGGGGAAAACCGAGGAGGAGGGCGGCGAAGTGCGCCCATTGGATGATGAGAGGCGCCTCCGGGTCAAGCCCGGCTTCCGAGAACCGGCCGAGCAGATCCTGTTTCGAGTCGAACCAGTGATGGGCCTTCGCCACCTTGTCCACGATCGCGGGATCGACACCGAGCGCCTTGCCTGCCTCGCGCAGTGCGCTGCGGGGGCGATAGGTCGTCACGGCCGCGGCGAGTGCCGCGCGGTCGCGGCCGTACTTTCGATAGATGTACTGGACGACCTCCTCGCGCCGCTGGTGCTCGAAGTCAACATCGATGTCGGGCGGCTCGGCTCTTTCGCGCGAAATAAAGCGTTCGAAGAGCATCGACGAGCGCGCCGGATCCACTTCCGTCACGCCCAGGCAATAACAGACTGCGGAATTCGCGGCCGAGCCGCGTCCCTGACAGAGGATGCCTTCGTTGCGAGCAAAACGGACCAGGTCGTGCACCGTGAGGAAATACTGCTCGTACTTCAGGTCGGCGATCAGCGCGAGCTCGTGCTCGATCTGCGCGTGGACCTTGTGGGGAATGCCCGCCGGCCAGCGGCGGTGCGCGCCGATCCAGGTCTCCTGTCGAAGATACGATTCGGGCGTGAAGCCGTCGGGCACGAGTTCATCCGGGTATTCGTAGCGCAGCTCGTCCAGCGAAAAGGTGCAGCGCCGGGCGATCGCCACGGTCTCGGCGAGCGCGCGGGCAGGATAGAGGTTGGCCAGGCGCAGGCGCGAGCGCAGATGCTGTTCGGCATTCGGCGCGAGGTCGTAGCCGCACTCGGCAACCGGCCGTCCCAGGCGGATGGCGGTCAGCACATCCTGCAGGGGCTTGCGCGAGCGCACGTGCATGACCGGCGCGCCGGTGGCGACGACGGGCACGCCATGACGCGCGGCCACCTGTTCGATCACGCCGCGGTGGATGTCATCCATCGCCCGCGCATGAAGCGTCAGCGCGACCCATGCACGTTCACCGAATGTGTCAGCGAACCACGCCATCTGGGCATCGAGGCGCGCCTCGTCAGCCGGATAGTCGGGGCTCAGGATCGCGATGCAGTCCGGCAATCCCCTCAGATGCGCCTGCACCGGATCCGGGTGGTCCAGGTCGCGCGCGGCCAGCCGGTAGTTGCCCTTGTCCGCCCGCATGCGCCCGAGCGTGATCAGCTCGCTCAGGTTGCCGTAGCCCTCGCGCGTCATCGCCAGCGCAATGATGCGCAACGCGGGCGACCCGTCGGCATTGGTGAGACCGAATTCCGACCCGACGATCAGGGGTATCGCTGCCTTCTTTGCCTCGACATGCGCGCGAACGACACCGGCCAGCGAGCACTCGTCGGTGATGGCGATCGCGGCATAGCCAAGCTGCGCCGCGCGCGCGGCGAGATCGTCCGCATGGGACGCCCCGCGGAGAAAGGAGAAGTTGGAGGCGCACTGCAGTTCAGCATAGTCCGGCAGTGCCCCGAACGCGGGCAGGGTTGCCATGGCCTAGCCGAACAACCCATGAAGAAACCACCGGGGTTCGCGTTCATCCCGGCTTCCGACGCGCTCCCGGTATATCCAGTAGTGCAGATGGTTTTCCGCCTCGGCGACGAAGTAGTCGCGCGTGACGACAGCCCCGTCCTGCCAGCCGCATTCGATGCGCTCACCCGGCGAGACGATGCGCAGCGGTGTTCCGTAGAACGGCCGGTGCCCACGCATGATGAGCTGGACGGGTGCGTCGAGCAGCCAGGCCGGCCGGGGCAGATCGCGGGGCGGTTCTTGGCGGGCGCGCGGCGTTTCCCCCGACGTTGGCACCCATTGCGCGGCGACCTCCGGACGATAGTCCGCCACCGGGCCAGGACGCAGCACGTTCTGTGCACCCAGTCGCGCGACCAGCAGTTCCATCAACCGTGCGTGATCCTGGGGTGAGCCACCCGGCTCCGGAAACAGCGAATCGCTGGGCGCTTCAGCCTCCCGGACATCCTTCGCCTCAAGGCGCAGGGCGATGACCGGTGCCGCGAGCTCGACGCGCGCGAGCCGCTCCTTCAGCAGTCGCACGAGATGCTCTTCATGCCACGTCGGCTCACCCAGCGCCACCTCGAGCTCCGTCGGGGCAATCGCATCGCGGCCGCGCTCGTGTTCCAGCAGCAGGACAAAGCGGGCGACGGCGAGCTGGCGTGCCGCAAGCCAGCCGGTCATCTGGAGCGTCAGCCGCCGCGCAGCGAACAGTGCGGCCTCCACATGCTCGATCCGGTCCGGCAGCTCGACGCGTGCATCGAACGCGGGCGGCAAGGCAAGCCACTCGTGGACCTCGGGTGCCGCACCCGTCGCGCGGTCGAGCGCGTCCAGGAGGGCCGTGCCGCAGCGCTTTTTGAGCCCCGCGCGTGGCAAACGCATCACGTCCGCCATCGTGGTACAGCCGAGTCCGTCAAACCATTCGGCGTACCGCCTTGCCGCCGGCAGGGCGCTCACGGGCACACGGGCAAGCGCGCGACGCTGCGAGCACTCGCTGAGCGCCACGCCGCCGCCTGTGCGCGCGAGCAGCCACGCCGCTTCAGCCGTCGCGGCGATCGATGTCACGCAGGTCACGCCAAAGTCGGCAATCGCGCGGCGAATACGCTGTCGCAGCGCGTGCAGGCCGCCAAATAGCCGCACGCTTGCGGTCACATCGGCCAGCACGACGTTTTCGTCTGCCATCACAACGTTGGGGGTGAACTGGAGCAGCGCGAAAGCCACCCCCTGCATCGTCATCTGTTCGCGCGCCGTGTCGCGCTCGCGGATATGCGCGTGCGGCGCGAGCGTGAGCACGCCGCCGCGGCGCATGCCCTCGACCACGCCCAGCGAACGCGCTCCGGCATCCATATCCAGCACACGACCCTTGTCCAGCACAACGGTACCGGCCTCAGACGCTGGCATGTGCCAGGTCGGGCAAAAACTCTCGATGGGCAGGCGCGGCAGATGAACGCCGATCCAGTGGTGCATGGCGATTCAGAAGGACTGGAGAAGGTGACAGCGGGACGAAGACGGGATCGTCCCGATGAGGGCCGCGACGTTTGACGAAGGAAATGTTCACGCCGCCCGGTGTGGGTGCCAGCGCGATCCGTAACGGCGCGGGTGAGGTCGCGCTTGCCGCCGCCATCGGACGAAACAGGAAAAAAAGCGTCCCGGCGCGCTGTGCCGCGAGGTGCAACCGGCGCAGCGCATCGGGATGGATCTGGGATTGCCAGAAAAGCACGGCGCCCGCTGTGCCAGCACGCAGGATCTGCTCTGCCGCCCAGAGTGCGTCGGCGGTGGAGGCGGGTTTCAGGACATGGATGTTTTCCTGTTTCAGCCCCCACCAGGTCAGCGCCGCCGGCTGAAGCCGATGCGGTGGCTGCACCGCAAACACGGGCCGTTGGGCGATCGCCGCAAGCGCTGGCTGCAGGAGCCGGAGTTCGCCGCAACCCGGCTGGGGCAGCATCACCTCGGTCAGGGCACCGGTGGGCCAGCCGCGTCCAGGCAGCTCGGCGTCGAGCGAACCGTGGCCACTGGTGATTGCCCGCCCGCGGGCGACGGCCAGCTGCGAGGCGAACCAGAGGTCCGGGTGAATCGCCTCCGCGCGCACGTTCAGTTGACCCATCACGCCCCCCAAAAAAACACTGTACATTTATACAGTATCATACTGGCGCGCTGGCAATCTGTCACGAAGCCTTGAGGCACTTGCGCAGATAAGGGAAAACCCTTAAAATGGTTTCTGTCTCCTCCATGTCTCCACGATATGGATTCAGCCCGCCCATACTGGCGGGCTTTTTATTTTGGGGCGGCGCAAGCGGTGGCGTGGCATCAACGGCGAGACGACGGCTCTCCGGCCATGGTGGTCTGGGTGGGTGTACCCGCGGACGCCTTGTGGTGCGGGCAGACGTACTGCTGCTTGAGCCGCGAGCCGTCGCGATGAAAACGTTGATCGCCGGGACCAAAAGAAATGGCCAGTGAAGCAGCGTACGCACGGCATCAGCGCGTCAGATTGGCGATAACGTTCCGGCAAGCGACTCGCCGGCGCCGGCGTCGGCACTGCGGCCCGCTGGGAAGGAGCTAGATGCGCGGGATCGTGACAGGCAGGCAAGTGTCCCGCCTCGGTGGCGTGAAGGTCCCGTGCCCGGAGAGTATTGCCGCGCAACTGGCCACGCAGGCAACCCGTCCGCCGGCGGGCGCCGGCTGGATCTACCAGGTGAAATTCAAGTAGGCACCGCGTCTCGCGTTGCCTTCCAGAGACTTGCCTGGCAAGGCTGCCTCAAAGGCGTGTTGCCTTCGGATTTGCCGGGTGTTGCGTCTGCACGATCGTTGCCGATCGCTAGCCGCCCGGCGTACTCGACAGCGACACCACGGTCGGAAGTCGCTAGCCGACCCCAGGCGGTCATCGCTGTTCACGAAGGGCCCCCGACTGCTCGTGTCATGACGGCCACTGACGTACGGTACGTGTCGATTAAAGTGCCCACAGAACTCTCTGCACGGCCACATCTGACAGGCCTGCTTTGCCAGGAGTGCGCCCGTTGCTGGCAGACCTATTTCCAGTGCTTGCGCAATAAGGCCGCAGCGGCCCGCAAGCGTCGCTCACGCTCCCTCTTGAACCATTTCAGTGTTCTTTCCGGCTCGCCTAAAGCGGCAAGCAACGGGGCGTTGTCGCGCAAAAGCTTTTCGCTCGCAACGACGTCATTCAGGGCGCCGAATCGCTTCTGGATTTTCTTGAGACGGTTCAACGTTTTGCGATGGCCAGCGGACAGTACCGGCCCGAAAAGCTCCAGGAGATAGCGAGCCTTCTTTCCAGCCTTTCTGACATCATGAAAAGCTGAAACGTCTGATCTTTTGGCCTTTGCGGCGCGCCTCGCGCGTTTGCGCAACTGCTTTTCAGACGCTGCGACGCGGCCTTCCGAGAAAACCTGAAGTGGGTGTCGGTTCTCTCTCGCGACCAGCGCTCCCGAGGCCTGCGAGAGTGCCTCAAGCAGTAGCGTCTTCATTTCAGGATTCGAAAACACTTCGCTGCCAGCTTCGAGTGCCGCCTGTCGGGCATCTGTTATTTCAGGTGGAAGCGCATCTCCGCCTTTCTGTTGAAGCTTGAGCAGCGCAATCAGAACGTCATAATCACGCGCCTTGCCAGCTGAATCGGCGAGTGACCTGAAGAGCTCGCGCTGCCGGGTATTCTCCCCCACGTCGAGCAAGGGGCGGTACGACCACCATAACGATCGCAGGCGGCGCATCGTGATGCGTAACTGATGGAGCCCTTCAGCGGAAGGGGCGGTGGCGATTCCCTTCGCCTGCTCGATTGCCTCGTCGACAATGGGCGACGCAATGTCCGAAAACGCCGCCTCGGCGCATGGTTCGTGTCGCTCGCGTTTGTCCATTTTCCCGTTGCCCATCCGCCCTCCCGCACTCTGTCCAACGACTCATAACATGCGTCACGACGCCACGATCGAAATGATCAGCGGAGCGTCCTTCAATATAGCGTGACCATCTGGTTTGCCGGCCATTGACGGAATTGCGGTGGTTGGCTACGTTGAGGTTTTTCGCGCAGGACTCCGGCATGAGCCCTCAAGCTTACGAATCCCTGAATCCCGTAGACGCCCTTGTCGACGGGGTCAGGCACAACGGCACGTATCGGGTGATGACCGGTTCGGTCATCGTCTATTACGAAGGCGAGGTCAAATTCGCCTCGGTAGGGATGGATCGACCTGAACTGGTCGCGAAGTGGCTACTGAGTGACCTCGTCCGGCGCGCAGAGTCGAGCAGGCGAAAGCGCCCGCTCAATTGAGAGTGTCAGTGCTCTCGTATTGTTCAACAGTGCGGCGCGCGTTTTCGACATGCGGGCGACGGATTGCGGTGCGAAGCTGACGCCTGAACGTCCAGATGATTGTCTCCCTGTGGCAAGTTCCCGGCGTCAGTTCGTGGGTGCGGGTGGTTAAACTTCGCCCAATAGAGCCGACCCGAGGAGCGCGCTATTCGAGATCAAGCTGCGGCAGGTCCGCGAGCGTTCGGCGCGATGCTGCGGATGCATCGTTGAAGGGGGAGTCGATCGTGTACGGCGATTTTTGCTGGGGAATCGGGCGCAGAGCAGGGACACCGCCGGCCAATTCGATCACTCACCAGGCGGTCCGCATCTCATCGGGACAGCGTCGCTGACGGAATCGAATGCATTACGCAGGTTCGACACTCTGGTCGCTGACCGGGAGCGGGGCAACTGCGCGAGCACGCCGGGGATCATGAGAAGTCCGGTCCATCCATCCGTTTTTACAGAAATCCGCCTGATGCGTGCTTCGCTGGCGCCGGCGCTGCAGATCAGCAAATGGGCTGCAATCCCGTCATGTTCCGGATATTGCTGGGCTTCCGGCGAGAACGACCACTGTCGCCCCGTTGTTCCGGGCGGCATTTCTGCGATCCGCTTGAGGCAAGATTTTCAGGACGGGTTGGATGCTGACACCGGAGATGACACCCATCGCGCGGTTGCCTGTCGCCGCCTGGATTTCAGTGCATCGGGAAAATGACCTGCGCGGATGCAGTCGCAAACATTCAGTTGCACCGTGAAGCCGGGGAAAAGTGGCCCGCGGTGGCTGCTCAGGATGTCGCCAGGCCTCGCCGGTCAGCGGCGAGGCGGGTGCCGGCAAATGGATCGTTACGCCAGTCGACACCGCTGTGCTTTCCTGGCAGTTCACGGGCGGTCCCGTTGATAGCGAAATGTTCAAGCGACTGACCGGCGCTTGTGGCCTGTTGAAGCCACTGCGGGATTTCGCCCTTGCCGTCCCAGGTTTCTCCCGCGGCGTTGCGGTAACGCGTTTCGCTATGCCGCCGCTGATCACGTGCAATTGAGTCAGCGAGATCGTCGGGTTTAATGCCGAATTCGGCCATCCTCCGACGCAGATAGGCCACCATGCTTTCCCGTTTGCGTTCGTCCACGCTTCCTTTCCTTTCAGTATCTGGCTTGACGCTGTGCTGGCGACCTTAATGGAGCGAGCACCGTGCTGCAGGGCACTCACGGGAGTCCGAAGCGCCTCGGTACGATTGTCAGCGAGAGTCGCGATTTTATCGGATCATCCGGCGGCCGGCATATCGCGGTGGACCCTGATTTTCAGGCAGTTTCCCTCAATGCATCAGCAAAACCGTGCCGCCATGGCAGGCGCCGGAAATCACGCTTTCATGCATGGACAAACGGGCGCTTTCCTGGCACCGAAGAACTGTCTGGGACGCAATCGTTCCAGGCGATGTGCGAGGACTTTCGGTCCGGGATTGCCATGATACTTCCAGGGCATCATGGGCCAATCGAAGAAGAGGCGGGAATGAACCGGGTCTGCGCATCCGGGCGTATTAACGGTGTATCGCGTGTGCTGGCGTTCAGGGGCAATACGTGGGCTCGCTCGCGATGAGATATAAGCGCGGAAGACGAAAGTATCTCCGGCATAAGTAACTCCCACACAGGTTCAACTTGTTTCGAGGCCGCCCTCGAGTGCCAGGGTGCGCTTACGGTTTGCGCGTGCGGATCTTTAAAGCCATAATCTGCGTCGCGACGATGGCGTCAATTGTGACGGGCCAGAATGAACTTCGCTGTACCAGGGAAGTTTCAGGATCGCACAAACCGAAAACCCTAAAAGAGGAGCGAAGGCAATGGTTACTCTGGATGCGATCAACCTGAAGATAGCAAAACTTCAGAAGCAGGCGGCAACGGTCGCTCAAAAACAGTCGTCGGCCGGACTGACCAAAATCCGTGATCTGATGAACAAGTACGGACTGAGCGTCGCCGACATCGAGAGCTTTGTCGGGAAAAAGCGTGGCCGCAAGCCATCCGCGCTGGCCGCGACAGGTGCAGCGAAAACTCCCCAAGGCGTGCATCACGTTGAACCGAAATACGCTGATCCGAAGACGGGCGCGACGTGGAGCGGCCGCGGGCGGGCACCGGCCTGGATCAGCGGCGCGAAGGACCGATCGAAATTCCTCATCGGCGCAGGCGCGAACACGAAGGCTGCGGATGTGAAATCGGCTCCTGCGGAAAACGCACCGGCGAAACGTGCTGCCGCGAAAAAATCCGTCGCGAAAAAATCCGTCGCGAAAAAGGCGGTCGCGAAAAAGGCTGTCGCGAAGAAAGCCGCCACCAGGACGGCCCGCGCGCGCGGCGCAGCATCGTCGGCCGACGGTGTGCGAGCACGTAAAGCCGCAGCGCCCGCGAAAAAGACGCGTGCACCGCGCAAGGTCGCCACGAAAAAGGCACCGGCAGCGGTCGAGGTCGCTGCTACGCCTGAAGTGGCAGCACAGTAACGCTCAATCCAGTCGTGGCTGACGACACCCGCTCTGGCGACGCCGGCCCGCTGCGTCCGGTCTATCGGCTGCAGCAGCCGGCAGGCGTTCGCTCTGCCGGCGCTTTTGCCCGTACGCACACACGATCTGGCGGCGCGATTCACGACGTGCACCCTTCGATGCCTGTCGCGATTCAGGCAACGCAACGGGCAATGCCGGCGACAGCTTTAATCTCCCGGTGCATCGCGTGTCTGCGTTGCGCGGAATCACGATTTCCGCCAGGATAGACGCGGCGCCGCGCGTGCACGCGGTGGACCGCAAACTCCCGCATTCCCTCGCATGCCTGCTCGCTTCGAACTCGTTGCTCTTGCGCTTCCCGCCGGACACGCTCCCGAGTCACTTCCGCTTCCGGTTGCGCAGTTCATCGCGACATGTTGGCCCGGGATGAGCCGCGCCCAGATGCTCGATCGTGCGCGCCGCCTCGCCTTGCGGGTCTCGCTTCGCGCATTGCGCGGAAGCCGGCCGGATGGGGTGGGGCTGTTTTCGCTCGTGATGAACGGGGCTGACGGTAACGCGGAGCTTGTGGCGCACGTGCGGCGGGTCAAGCGCCGCCGCACCGTTCGCCGCGCGAAGGTCTCGCTGGCGCCACCGCGCGACGTGCGGCAGCAGGAACTGTTCTGAGCAGCGGGCAGCGGATGCCAGTCTGCTCTTCCATGAAACGTGTACGGGGCATCATGCGGATTGCAGCTTCCGTAGCGTGGTCAAATCCGCTAGTCTGGCCAGACGTGATGTTCACATTCGGGGCGCATGGACCATGCAACAGCTCGATATCTTCGCCGACAGCCGAGACGTCATGTTGCGCAATGACGTGTCGGCGTGCCTGCAGCAGCGCGATACAGCATCCGCGCGTTCCGCACTGGAGGCACTGGCTGGCGAATACCCGGACGACGTTGATCTGCCGGCGTTGACAGTGCTGGTGGACGCACTCGAAGCCAAGGCCGTCGTCCGCTTTGCCGACCACGAGGCCCTGGCGGTAGCGCGTCGCGCCCTCGCAAACGAGGTGGTGCCCGCCGCGGTTCGTGTGCTGCCCAGACACGCCGCGCAGCCGTGGGTGGCGTCGCTCTGGCGCTCGCTGGCATTGCGGGCTGCGGCGCTGCCATTTTCTGCCGCCGCCGACGACTGCCACGCGGCGCCCCTGTGGCTCAGGGCTGGCAACTGGGAAGCCGCCCGTGAATGCGTCAAGGGCATCGAGTCGTGGTGGCACCTCGCCGCCCCGCTCGCATGGATGACCGAGGCGTGCTACCGGGCGGATGGCCTTGATGCCGCGTGGCCGCTGCTCGCGGAACTGGCGTGGCTGGCACCTGCACGGTTCGTGGCGTTATTGCCGGTGCTGGGTGACGCATCGCTTGACGCGTTGCGCCGCCGCTTTGATGCCGAGTTTCCGGGGAAGGGCGACAGCGAGGACTTCCGCTTTTTTCCAGCCTGGTTGGTCCTGGTCAAACCGGTGCTCGCGGGGCGGCTGGCCGAGGCACGGGTGCGGCGTGAGCACAAGCCTTCCCGCGCGACGGCCCTGCTGGGCGAGATTCTGCGACGCGAGCGCGAGGGCGACCAGCACGAACTCGTCGGCCTGCGCGAACAGCTGTGCCGTCTGCATGGTGGACTCTTCGACATTTATATGAGCACCCGGAAAGTGCAACACCGGTAATCGCAGTGCCAGGGCATGCTGTGCCGCTGTCATGCGCGAAGGGGCTCTGATCCGAACGAAAAGAGAATGGCGGCTCATGCGGAGAACTCCCTGTCGACTACAGGCGGAACACTACGCAAATGAGTTTGACCGATGCGCGCGATGCGCGGGGCATCTGGAACAACCGATACGGCGAGCGTATCGTTCGCTTCTCTCTGGTGATCGATTGGTCTATCCTGCGTCATGCACGGGATACTGCAATGGACGACCGATTTGACAGACGGGAACTGCTGCTTCACCTCGGGGCGATGCTCGAAGCCTCGAACTGTTTATCCAGAACAGCTCAACCGGACATGCCGGTCGCACAACTTGCCGAACAGGAGTCGCTGCAGGGCTTCGAGTTCCTTCGAATGGTCGCACCGGGGATGACTGCGGCCGAGTTCGGCGCACGTGTCGCCAGCGCGTTTTTCCTGTGGCCCAGGGAACTGCTTGAGACAGACCTCAACCACAGGGTGCTTGCGTCGACTGTTCGACACGACCTGTTTGATCGGAATCCTTCCGGCTGGAAAACCTATGTCGCCCATATGCAGAAGAAGGTGAAATGGTTTGGAGCCGGGCTCCCCGAGATGAAACGCGGCGCTTTGGACGAACCGGCGCGCGATGCTGCAGGGGAGACGAGTCCGGTCGAGGTGTCGGTCAGGATTGAGCCGTCTGTGGAGTGGGATGCGCCCGATGAGAAGAGGGGGTGGCCCTGGCCACAGTCGGGGTCAACGTCCTGACATCCTGTTGATCAGGATACCTAATTCGGATTAAAGGCGTCCTCGTCCTCATGCCGTGCGCAGTGCGGCGGTCTTGAGACTGCCATGTCGGGCTTCTGCTATCGTCCATACAATCGAAGGACCTGTCGAGTTGACCTCAGAACATGACCGCACGCCCAGCGTACAAGACAACTTTCTGCAGACGCTCATAAGGGACAAGACTACCGTCAACGTGTTCCTCGTGAACGGCATCAGACTGAGCGGTCAACTGACCGCCTTCGACCAGTTTGCCGTTCTGCTGGAGGCTGGCCCAGCTGTGCAACTTGTCTTCAAGCATGCCATTTCGACCGTGCTGCCGGTCGATGGCAGAGCCCAGGCACGTGAACCGTACGAGGCGCCGTTGAGAGGCGACAAACCGAACCCCTTGCGCGGCCGTGTCCGATGAAAACCCTCACGACATGTTGTGGCTTACGCTTGACCTGCATATAGCGAGGCGATGTCGACGTCAAGATGTTCAGAAAGGCGTTCACAATCCGTACTCGTCGGAAATGGCGGCGATGGAGCGTGGGAGGAAACAACTCCCTCGCAGTTGCCATGGCATTTGTGCTGCAGGCTGCGTCTCATTGAACTGGGCTTTGCTACCGCATGGGTAACGCAATTACGGGAGCGCGCGGGTTCTCCTCGAGCGCCGGCGGCGAAAGAGGGCTCGTGCCATACGCGATATCCGATTCAGCCGTCGCTTCGACCCGAAGCGGTCCCTTGCCACGGATGTAGAGATGACCGCTTTCTGGAACCAAACGGCCGTTGGCAGCGCGCCTGTGAACCTGACAAATGATGGTGTGTCGGCGTCAGGGCTGGATGAGCCTGTGCGCTGAGGCTAGTATTGCTCCCGCGCTTGCCGGGAGGAGCGGCACCCGACGCCAATCCGACGTAGCGACCGCTATGCAGATGCTTTGACACTGGTCCGCACGCCGGGGCACGGTGTTCCGTTACATAACGCCAGATCCTGCTGCGAATCCCGTTTTCAAAAACGTTGCTTTTCGCCAGCTGTTCGCGAGCGATAGAGTTTGCTCACTGCAAAAGTGCTTTCACTTGAGAGACGAGCTCGTGGTCAGGAAAGCGTTCACAGGCCACTGACCAAGCCTGCTTCGCCTTTGCATGGTCGCCGCTGTTCCAGTGCACTCCGCCGAGCTCGAACATTGCCGCAGCATAGTCGGGATCTAGGGTGACCGCCCGATGGAAGGCGTCGATCGCCTGTTCCGCCTGCCCAAGATGCGCGTATGCCACGCCGACCTGAAACCAACTCATTGCGTCCGGCTGGAGCGCTTTGGCCTGCTCCAAGAGGATCGGTAGACTTTCGTCAAAGCGGTCTAAAAAGTTCAGCGCTGTTCCAAGGCAATAGCCATAGTGGCCGCCTTCGAGATCGTAGGCCTTGCGAAAACAGCGTTCAGCCTCCGCCCAGTCCCCGTTCTCCTGCGCCCAATGGCCCAGGCGATCCCACGGCAATGCGGCGTCATCCGCGCTGACGTGAGCGATATGGCGATCGAATTCATCTCTGAATTCGGCGTAGGTTTTCTCGAGGTCATAACCCTGCCCTCGCAAGTAGAAATTATTCATTAGCAGCTCCCATCGCCCTTGCGAGCCGTCGGGATGGGCTTGGACGTAGCGCTGCCAGAAGGCGCGAGCGTACACTGCGTTGTCGATCGTGGTGCGGCCGAAACTCGCCACTAGCCGCAGGCACCACGGCCAAATCCATTCGTAGCGGTCGGCCTGACCGATTAGAGCATTGATCTCGCGGAATGCAGCTGAGCCCTGGTCGAGGTTGAACAAGACGTTGACGCGCCACCCGGACACCGCCGTCATCTTTCCCTGGTTGCGATCTACGAATGCGACTTGGTCGAAGTGATTCAGAGCGTCCTTGTAACGGCCGATCCGAACGAGATGGTTGCCCATGGCATTGTGGGCCTCGGCCAGATTCGAATCCAGCCGCAGCGCCTCACAATAGTGCTCAACGGCCGAATCTTGATCGCCGAGTCGCTCGAAGCTCGTGCCTAGATTCTTGTGGATCTGGGCCGCCAACTCGGAGGCGCCTATAAGTCCTGGATCTGCAAGGGCGGTTTGATAGGCCAACTTGGCCTGCTCATCGTCAGGAACCGCCGAATATGCGTTTCCAATGGTGTAATGCAGGCTGGCAGCCTGAAAGCGACCACTTGCGAGTTGCCGCTGGAAAAACGCGATGCCTTCGACGATCCGCTCTGGATGCCGAGTTCGGCGCGCCATGCCGAGATTGATCTCCGACATATAGGGGATGCCCATGAAGTCGTGATCAGCGCCGAGCGCTGCGGCGAACCGCTCGAAGCTTGCGCTGATCACGTCGTCTGCATTCTGGTCATAAAGCTGCTGAAGCAGCGTCGCCGCTTGGAGCTGATCCTCCGGAACATGGACCACCGGCGCGGCGTCCAGGATGGCGTTGGGTAAGTCTTTAGGACCGGCGGAGGTTTGAGCGATCCGACGGTCCCGCGAAGACTTGGCGCCGGACCGCGCGAGCGCGGCCACCTTACACAATCGATCGGTCGTCATCTCGCGCGTGAAGGTGACGGTGACCGAGCTTTGGTCCGTCCATGAACGCCCGTCGTGCTCGTATTGCTGCAGGACAGCGTCGGCCAGGCAGATGCGCAACGTACCCGTCGGGACGTGGTAGCAGGCGTAGAAGCTGTAGGGCTGCATCAGCAGGTAGTTCAGGTTCGCGCGCTCGACGGAGACGCTGAGCGACCCGTCGGCATTCAGGTTCCGGGCTGTACCTTTCACCTGAACATGCACCCGGACGTTTGTCGCCAGACCGCCCGCGACGACCTCAATCTGGCAGTCTGTGCCGTAGTCCTTGCGGTCCGACGCCTGAAGGATAAAACAACCGCTGTCGGCCAGCCGCTTTTGGAAGGCGGCAAGAGCCTGGTCCTCTATTTCGTGGTTCTGATCACGGCGCGGCAGTTCGTCGAACGGATTCATAAGTGTCTGTCTATCGTAGGCGGTCGGCGATGCGTTCCAGTCTCATCGATCGTCATTGTCAAAGGCATTGATCGCATCAGCCGTAACCAGGCTCGGATACCGCGCCAGGCAGCTTATCGGCCCGACCCCAAAATCTTGCGCAGGCGCCGGCATAGCGGACGACGTCCTCGGGTCGGATAAGGAGCTTCTCACTCTCCTCGGGGTTCGGCGGAAGAATGTCGATGTATCGCGAGGGATCGTGGGTCCAACGTTCTGGTGCGTGGGCGCGTAGATCGTTCACCGAGGTCCCATCGCCATGGCGATAGACGTTCGCGACGAGGAACATCTCTACAAGACTGTCGCAGATGCCGCTGAGATCGACGCCGCCTTTTGCGGCGCATTCGGGAAGGTGCTCGCGAAACAGCTCCCGACCGGGCTTCTTGCCGGCCACGCCGAGGCTGCGACCCCATATGCGCAGCTGACGTTCAAAGAGGCCGGCTAGAGTGAGGGTAAATGCCTTAGCAGCTTCGTTCGCGGTATGGTTATCGACCTGCGCCGCCGCACGGTTGAGGAACTCGTTCATCGATGCGGCTTCGTCGAATCGAAGCTCGGCGTGGATCGGCAGCGCGTTTAAGCCAGGCCAGATCAACCGCTGAAAGAGACGGTCGGTGTTGGCTTGGAACACCCTTGGAAGATTGTCGCCCAGGATCATAGGAGTGCGCCCTCCGCGTGGTTCAACGCGGGGGGCTCGGTCATGGCCGCGAAGTTCGACAGCGTGACGCCGACCAGCCGAATGCCTTTCGGCGGCGGGTAGACCGAACTGATCAGCGCGAGGCTCGCCCCGTGGCCGACAGCCACCGGCTTACCCTGCAGTGTTGGGTTATCCCGTTGCTCGACCGGAGCATAGAAAGCGTTCATGTCAACGCGGATGATCTTGCGAGCCTACCTTCAACCATAGCGGTGGACGATAGCATGGGGCATGAACAAAAGCGATACATGACTCCGAAGGACGCCGAGAGCGACGCCTGGTTCGCCCGTTTGCATCTCCTGCTGTTGTTTGCGCAGAGTTATAGTGGCCACGAACGAAATTGTTGCTTGAGGCCGCCCGCCTCAAATGGGAGCCAGGATGCTGAAGGCCAGCGAAGAGGAAATCGAGTCCATTCGGGAATACTTCGAATGGCAAGCCCCAGACCTAGAAGTAACCTTTATGCAAAAGGTCTACTCCGAATCGGTGCTGAACATGTGCCACGACGTGTGGGACATACACACCAACAAAGACCGATGGTGGGTCATCACTGGCGGCACCAACCTCTATTCCCAGCAACAGTTCCCTAATATGGACCTGGCGCTGACCTTCCACATCGGTCTGATTCTGCGTATCCCCCGCACCGAGCAGGCCCAACGGGACGACATGCGCCTCCTTCCGTTCGGGCCAGTCCTCGAAAAGATGGAAGAGGCCGGCGATGCAGTCAGCCACGCCCACAATCTCGCGGACTACCAAGCGGTTGGTGTTCGTTGCAGAGAGACTTTGCTTGAGTTGATCGGCGTCGCCCAGGACGCCGCGGTCTGGACGGAAACGCCACCTCAGCGCGCCAATTTCCGCGAGTGGTCGGAAATCATCTGCAACGCTCTCGTGCCTGGCAACAGCAATCGGGAACGGCGCGGTGCCTTGAAAGGTGCGCTCGATAGCGCTTGGACGTTCTCCAATTGGCTGACGCATGCAAAATCAGCTACCTGGCTCGATGCCGACTTGGCGCACACGTTGATTCAGCATGCCATCGGTATGGCCACCTCCCTGATCCTTCGTGAGCTACGCGGCGTGCCGGAGGATTGTCCGAATTGCGGATCGCCCGATCTTGTGCCCGAAAAGGGCGAAAACACTGCGGCGCCGGGCGTGGTCTGGGAACGACCGCGATGCGCCGACTGCGGATGGGCCGGCAGACCTGTTCCAATCCTTGATGCCGAGAACGGGCGGCCACTCATAACCCGCGAAGGCAAGGAGACCCATGACCACAGCATCATGATCGTGCCGTTGCGTGCCATCCGGAAGCCAGGCGATCCGGCGGTCGAAGCATTACAAGACGCAGGGACCGGGCCGCCGGAGCCCACCGAATATTTCGCTTATGGGTCGAACATGGCGACCGCGCGGCTGCGGCAACGAATTCCGAGCGCCAAGCCGCTGGGGGTCGCCACCCTCCCTGGGCATGAACTGCGGTTTCACAAGCGAAGCAAGGACGGTTCGGGGAAGTGCAACGCGTTCGCGACGGATGACAATGAGAGCGCTGTGGTCGGTGTTCTTTTCTGTTTTGATCCATCAGAACGTAGAAAGCTCGACGCTGCTGAGGGTACCGGTAAGGGTTATGACGCCGCCATAGTGACAGTCGTCAATGACAAGGGCCGCAGGCGGAAGGTCCTGACATATATCGCCTCGAACGACGCCATCGACCAAAGCCTCCGGCCTTACAGTTGGTACAAGGATCATGTCTTGGCTGGCGCCCAGGAACATGGCCTCCCGCAGGACTACCTCGATGAACACATCGCGATGGTTGAAACGGTTGAGGACCCCGACGTCGCAAGGGCCTCAAAGGAGCGCGCGACGTACTCCGCGTAGCCCGAATTGCGACACACACTGTGCGGCTCGGCGTTGCGTCCCGTCTCTCTCCCCCGGTCTTCCTCGCCAGCAGCCTCGAGGAGGAAGCGGGCTTGCGCGGCCTTTCGCGAACCGCGATCAAGAGCGTAAGGACGATGGGCCCAACCGCCGATGCTCTGCCGGTCCACGTCAGCACTGAATCTGGATGACCAATTTGGGCTGCGGTTCGGACGTTCGATTCAGCGTCCTGGACTTCGCTAGGTGGCCGCACTCGGCCGTCGCTCACGTTACGGCCGACACCGCTGCGTTGCCCAGAAGGCTCATCAACGTATGAGCGTTCCGCTGACCTTGGTCTTCGTAGTTGTTAATCTATATACCCAGAACTGTTACCGGCGACTGCGAAGGGCCAAGATCGACCCGATCCTGCCACTGATTCCCGAGCTACTTCATTGGCAGCTTGCCAACGGTCATCCGAGCCTTCGCATCGAGCATCCATACGAGGCAGCCACTATCGCGTCTCCCGGGGGGACGCGAGGCCGGACTAAAAGTCCATATCTGCTGCCCGATCCCAACGCGCTTGCTCGTACTCCATGAACTCGTTCATGCTATTGATCGAATTCATCGCGGCAGCATAGGTGCCATCGGCGGCGTAAGTGAGGATCACCGGCAGCTCACTGTCGTGCAGGTACATCCGAGCAGGCTCACGTCCACCCGACCACAAATACGTGATGAATTCTTCAATCAAGGCCAGGGCATCCTCCTCCCGAAAGGCGATAGCTGCCCCCATGCGGTATTTTCGGCTGCCCGCCTTGTGTGGCAAGAAGACAGGGGCGGCGCCCGCGCTCGAATGGAAACTGTACGCCTCGCCTTGCTTTCCGAAGGCGCCGTGCGCGGTGAAGTTGCGCAATTCGTAGCGAATCTCGGTCAGGCGGTCGAAATACTGTTTGGCCGCCTTGTCACCGAGGTCAAACACTGCCTTGTATTTCTTGGACCATTCGGCCTCCGCCAAAGCGGTGATCTCCGCCGCCGTCGTGATGCGCATGAGCAGGATTGCCACATGGATAAACACGTGCTCGGTCCAGCTGTAGAACGCGTCAATTGCGGCGAGTGCTAGCCATCTTGCCTCCCGACGCAACTGGCCACCCACATAACGCTTCCCTCCTCCTGGCAGGTCAACAAACTCGCGAGCTCGCACAATGGCGTCGGCCGTCTTCTCCTTGAAAAGGTTGACCAAAAACTGGTAACGGTCAAAAAGCTCACTGCTGTTGTTCGTTACGTTCACGGCGGACCGAGCGAGAGCCTGGTCTGCCAGCCATTCATAAAACGGCTCAGCCCTCTTTACTGCCTTTTGGATTCGAATCACGATTTCGCGAATCGCATCCTCTTTTTCTTCCACCTTTTCCGCGAAAATGCCAAGCCCCATTTTTCGATGATCGATCAGGTACGTAACACCGCTATACTCGACTGGAACGGACCATGCTACTTTGTCAAATTGGCCTAAGTTTTGGAAGTCAAGCAAATCCACCAGCAGGAAGTAGACTAGATAATAAGGTGGTAGTTTTCTTCCAGCATTTGATCGGCTTCCGCCCAAAAGATCGCGCAGGTTGGCGATGTGGGCCGGGCGAACTTGTCCCAAGGCACGACGCGCAGCATCTCGGACAGGGATCAATTCGGGCGGGAGAACGTTTTTCTTGGACATAGTCTGGATGTTCGCGAAAATTACGAAACGATTTCGACGCTTCTAATGGGAAGTGCATCGTTGGTACGCGAGCGACCGCTAACTGATGCGAAGCCAGCATCTGCCTGATCTGCGCCCCGGTCGAACGACGGTTCCTAGTCGAAGGACTAAAACGCTCGACGCGGGTGTGCCGGTCGCGCGCTGACGATTCGACCGCCAACCTCCGTAGTCGCACCATAAGCGGCCGACCAACACGGGTATCTTCTTTGGTCTTGTCCCTGGCGGCGAGAGCAACTCGTTCAGTGGACACAATACTCCCATCCGTTAGAATTCGCAGGTTAGAGAATGGGGCGGAGAGAACATGGACAACTTTTCCATCGACCACAAGAGCGATGAAATTCTGGATGAAAGAACGAGGTCATATTTCGAGGAAGTCAAATCAAGCTTCACGATCGGGAACTATCGATCGGCCGTCGTTATGCTTTGGTCAGTTGTCGTCTGTGATTTGGTTTTCAAACTACAACGCTTGGCCGAACTCCACAACGACTTGACTGCTCAGCAGATCCTTAGAGAGATCGATCAAGAACAAGAGAAGAACCCGAATTCGCCATCGTGGGAGTGGAGCCTCGTTCTTAAGGTCAAAGCTCAGACGGGGCTTCTCGATGCCGTTGATCAGCAAGGGTTGGAAAATTTGCAGCGTCAAAGGCACCTGGCCGCTCACCCAATCATTAAGGAAGGAGCAGAACTGCATCGACCCAACAAGGATGAAGTGCGCGCCTTGATGCGGATGGCGCTTCAATCCGTTCTCACGAAACCCGCGTTAGTGAGCAAACGAATCCTTGATCGACTTCTGGAAGACGTTGCGGGCATGCAATCCTTCTTTGCCTACGATGACGAGCTTAACAAGTTTCTGGAAAGCAAATACTTTTCACAGTTTTCAGCGGGCGTTGCGGAGTCCGTCTTTAAGATTCTTTGGAAGTTTGTTTTCCGCACTGAGGACGGGCCTTGTGACGTCAATCGCGCGATTAACTTTCGTGTGCTAAGACTAATCGCCCGAAAAGAGCCTGCATTGGTCGCAGGCTGGGTAGCGTCGGCGACTGAGTACTACAGCAATGTTTCGACGAGGATTGGAATAGTCGCGCTCCTGATCCAGTTCCTTTCGGAGAATGATGGCATTTATCAGCATCTAGCTGAACATGCGCAGTTAACTGTTCGACACGGTCTTGCCCAGAACCCTTCATCCAACATGCTTGCTGCTTTCGTTTACGAGAATGATCAAGCATACATTGCCGCAGTAGAAGAACACGTTCGGACCCAGGTAGGCCACACGATCGACTCGGCGGTCTGGGCGGCGTTCCGTGCGCAAAAGAACACTGACGCATGGCGTTCGACGGCGCGGCATATCGCTAACCTCTACTATTCGCGCAGCGGAGGCTTCGATACTGCTGACCGGCGGTTCTCACACGCGATCGCGCCCGATCTTCCGAATTATGGGCTGGCGGATCTCCGTGATCTGATGGAACTTGCCGCCGCGAACAATCAGTGCTATTACCGCGGTCGCGCAAGGGTCGATCATGCAGAAGTGAAGAATCGGGTTCTTGCTCTAGATGCTGGCTTCGACCTGACACACCGGCCTTATGAGCAATTCATGAGTGAGGTGGCTTAACACCGGCCTGATTCCGCTCGTCCCGCACCGCGGGCTTTTAATGAATTGCAGGGTTCCGCCAACGTGTGTGTATGACCGCAATGAACAACATTTCAGCCGGAGGGATGTCGGATTGTAGTCACAGTTCAAGGACCGCTTTTGGCCGATGGACCGCCCGACGCGGTCAGCCGTACCCGACCCGGAAGAGACATCCGCACCGCTTGTCAGCGGTCATTCGCTACCGCCGTATGCGTTCGCTGGAGGTGTCGAATTCCCGAAAGCTCATGAATTGCAAAATTCCGTCAAAGACTTACCCGACGTATCGAAGCCGAAGCCGAACCGTCATCGCACACCATCCCGCCGCAGCAAGAACGTTTCCGAGCGGGAGCCATAGTGTTTCGTGACTTCGGCGTCGCTCATCAGTCTGGACGACTTCAGAATGGGCAGTACGACACCATACAGGCGATCGGGATCGGGCCCGTACATATACAAGTACCCGTCATTGCCGTCGAGGTGATATTCGGTTTCGCCAAGCTCACCCACGCCGGCACGCTTTATCGCGCCTTCCAGCCGATGTTCCAGCGCACGAATTTGCGGCAGGTCCTTGGGGTAGTAATCGAAGTGGACCATCATTACCGGTCCGGGCGGTTTCTGTGGCGGGTCCGAAGCTGCAGCACAATCAGCGAACAGGGCGGCAAGCAGAAATGCAATGCATACTCTTCTTCTCAACATAGGTATGAAATCGTCGACGATGTGAGCATCGATTGTCGATGATGCCTGCAATCCCGCCAAGTGTCCCTGTCTGGCCGGGAAGCGTCACCGTCATCTAGAATGGTGCGCTTTGCCCGTACTCCCATGTGGTTCAAAAATCTTCAGCTTCATCGTCTTCCGGCACCTTGGGCCGTTACGCCCGATCAGATGGAAAAATGGCTGACGCCCCACGCGTTTCAGCCGGGCAACAGCGTCGAGATGCAGCGCTTCGGATGGGCATCGCCGCGCGACGACGGCTCGCTCGTGTATTCGACCAACCGGCAGATGCTTCTCGTGTTTCGTGCCGAAAAGAGGCTGCTCCCGGCGTCGGTCGTCAATCAGGTGACCAAGGCTCGCGCGCGTGAAGTCGAGGAGCAGCAGGGCTTCAAGCTGGGGCGTAAACAGCTGCGCGAACTCAAGGAGCAGGTTACCGATGAACTGCTGCCTCGCGCGTTCACCATTCGGCGCGATACCCGCGTTTGGATCGATACGGTGAATGGCTGGCTCGTCATCGATGCGGCTGCGCAGGCTCTTGCCGACGACGTTCGCGGGCTGCTCGTGAAATCGATCGATCAGTTGCCGCTCACCGGCGTTCGCGTGGCGCTTTCGCCGGTCGCCGCGATGACGGATTGGCTGATGTCCGGCGAGGCGCCGAGTGGATTCACCGTGGACCAGGACGCCGAGTTGCGCTCGAGCGGCGAAGGCGGCGCCACGGTGCGATACGTTGGCCACGCGCTCGACGCGAACGACATGCGCCGGCATATCGAAGCCGGCAAACAATGCATGCGCCTCGCGATGACCTGGGACGACCGGGTCTCCTTCGTACTGACGCCGTCGCTGACAATCAAGCGTGTCACACCGCTCGACGTGATCAAGGAGGCGGCGGATCCCACCGCGCAAAACGACGACGAACGCTTCGAGTCGGATGTCACGCTTATGACGGGTGAATTGGGGCGGATGTTGACCAATCTTGTCGATATCTTGGGCGGCGATCAGCACGACGCGACGCATCAGGCAGCAGCAGCCTGAACTCCGTCGGCTGTCGAGGATCATCGCCCCGCGCCAGTGCGGTTCCGCGCCGGCGCAACAGTTCGAGGAGGACCGTCGCGGCCTAGGCGCTCACTGCCACATGGGGGAACGCACGACAAGCCCCCGCGTGTTCAGACGATGCCGACGCGCGCGAGCCGGTGGAAACTTCTCGGCGTCAGTTCGTCGGTGCGGGTGGTCAAACTCCGCCCGATAGAGCCGATCCGATGAGCGCTCTATTCGTGATCAAGCCGTGGCAGGTCCGCGAGCGTTTGGCCCGCATCGGAATCAGCAACCACCATTTCGATGCCTTCGCGTCCGGCCTCGTCGACGACGCGTCGGACCTCTGGACCAGCGATGCGCAGTCCATCCAGCGGAAAGACTGTGACGACGGTGTCGCCCCTGGCCAGTGCCTCTACCACTTCGATGACAGGCGATGCGTGCGGCGCGACCTCAAATTGCTCGCCGCTCACGGACACCTGCCCCCAAAGCACGTGGGTGACCCTTTGCGAATTCCCGTCCATCCGAATCGCCGTTATCGCGTGCACTGCCATCGCTTTTCCTCCCTTGTCGGGGACATCCTAGCACGAGTGCAACGACCGCCATTTCGGCACCTGCTGATACCGCGAGCCGGCGCCGCACCCTTCGCCGACCGTGCGCGGACGAAGTTCCTCATGGTGAACCCGAGCGCGGTCAACCCCTGATGCGACGACCCGGCCATAATGCCAGCATGCAGGGCGTGCGCCGTCGCGTTCTCTCACGAAAAGCGCTGGCTGCCGGAGCGCATGCCGGCCGCGTCGGGGTGGCCGCGCACGTGGCACTCCGAGGCAGGCGCCCGGGTTGCGGGTTCGCAGCGGGCCCGGATCCCGTCGGTGCGGGGTTCGCCAGGCCGGCCGGGACGGACTTCTTACAGTCGGTTTGTAATGTCAAGATTCGATTGGCGAACAAACCCACACATCCATGAACAAACAGTAAAGTGAGCTTCGCTCGGGCTCGAAGATGAATTGATCAAATCGACCAATCCGGGAACTCTGGTGCGAAGGGCTACGACGACTGTTTGGATTCCTGAGGTTTTCGCTCGTGTAGATCGAGATCTTCTGCTGCCATCGCGAACGTGGCAAGACACCAAACTACGTGGCCGCCACAACCAGCAGGAACGCCGTATAGCCCGTGCAGAACACCCAACAGCCGGTAGCTTACCCGTGTTGGTCTAAGCTCTGCGGACCTACATTCCCGCAGGTAGCTAGGCCTCGAGAGCCGTTGGCAGACACGGTATGTCAGGCGCACTGACAGTTTTATTTCCGAAGTGGTAGGAAATTCAATCCGTTCTACGGTCCTGCGGCGCCCAGACAGCGCTTTCGACCACAAAGACCTCGGGCCTACGAGCCTGCAATGACCGTTTCTGATCAGTTGGCGATGTGCGTCCAGGTCCATCATGGCTATTTTTGAATGCGCCCCGTAGCGGCATCATCAGCTATGTGGACGTATTTGGAAAACTCCGGATGCCATGGTGTCTTATTTGTCGTTAAGAGAAAAAGAAGTGAGCTGAAAATTTTAAAGTGGTAATATTCGTCATGTTTTGGAAAAGAAAATAAATTCTTCAAATCCTGTGTCACAAATCTAGGGTATGGAACGGTTGTTCCTCCTTGGTCAATATAAGTCAGTAAGCCATCCTCCATGCTGAGTATTACATTGTGTTTATGTCTGTGTGCGACACATGGATCGTAGAATCGATCAATTTCGTTCTCTATGTTACTTGTGTCAAAATCAAATTTCTGGCAAATCAGGAAACTGGAAAATAATTGTCGAGCGTCGTCAGTTGGGTTGAAGTGGAGCTGATCGGGCCTGGCGACGCCCGGTGCGACAATGCGTTCCCCCAACGCTTTTACTGCTGCAAGTTTATTTAATGCTTGAGAGAAGGCATTGCGCGAAAGCGTTGATTTCACTTCGCCAACGCAATAAACAGACTCAAGCGGAAAGAAACGTTGTCGGTCTCCTTCCTGATAGAGAGGGGTCATCCGTGGATCGAAGCCGATGATATCGCATTGTGAGCTCACGTCATCCATTGTTGATAGGATGAAGCCGGTTGAAATGTCAAGGCTTTGGGGGATAATGAATTTTAGGAATTCGCGGACGATTGATTCTCGATATATTCCGTATTCGCCAGCATGAAATAACCTTGCCTTGGATGAGTCATAGAAGATTTCGGTCGACGTTGCAGAAAATGCGGCCCGGAAAACGTCAACTCGCTCTCTGAATAAGGCATCGAATATTTTATTTGCCATATGCTTCCTTTGGATCGGGAGTTTGTGTAGGGTATTGGTGATTCGATGTTAATTTTACGCTTGCGGTTTATGATCGCAAGAGGCCCAAAGCGGTGGTTGGAAATGACATGAGGCTGCAGGGCGTTCGAATATGCCACCTATTGATCTTCCTCCTCCGATTGGTCCGGAAATCGACATTCAACGCTTGAATTCAGACCGTCGTCATATGCTTGTTTTCACTCAAGCACCTTGAGGTAGTTGTCTGACTGGAACTGGGTGCACGGCACCGCTCCGCGAAGCTAGCTCTCCATCGAGCGAATCGGCCACCTCGGCAGGCACAGCCGCCGTGAACAGCAGGCGCTCCACTTCATGTGTCTCACGCGTGCGTCGGTCCGCTTTATGCATCGTTAGGTGGAAATCTAGACGGAATAGCTGTGGTGCTGGGTAGTTTCGTGATCGTAGATTGAGACGGCGCTTCCGTTCACATTGCCCGAATGGTGCCTGCCACTACGATAGTCATAACCAGTGGAATGCGTTCCGTTCATCTGAATCGAAATCGTTGCTTGGCCTCCATGATCGTAGAGACTTGGTGGGCTTCCTGTGATCGACACACCCCGTTTATGCTCGGACAGCGAGACGCTAGACGGGGAAATAGTTCCGGTGACGCTAATGTGTTCGCCGCGTGAATAGTCGTATACCGCGGTCCGCGCCGGGCTACCTCCAAGCTTTGCGGCAATATGGGCTATGACAACTCGCAAATTCTGATCTTTCGTATGACTTTTCCTCATCTAGGTGCAAAAATAGTGCCTGAAACGCCAGCAATTTGCCGTACTTTTCGAATGTTCCGCGCAACGCAGGGCATTAGAACGGGCGCGTCAGTGCTTCCCGTTTTGTGCGGAAGTCCTTCACAGTTTCCGTTAGTGACTCATTCATATTCGCGAGCGTATCGAACAAGTCCTGATACTGCCTGGCGTCCATCTCGCGATGGAACTGGAATGCCATTTCTATTTTCATCCGGCATTGTCGGACCGTCTCGCGCAGTATGAGAGTGAGCGTTAGAAGCTCGCCCGGCATTTCGTGCAACGGCACGCGAAACAACGCGCGTTCCAAGCCGTCCAGCATCGCCATGTCGAACGGCAATTGATCGCTTGCGGCTTCGGCGACGGCCTCACGATTCTGTAACTTCGCGGCAATGCTCTTTTGCAAAGCTAGCGACTTCTCGGCCAATGTTGTTAGCGCGTCGGCAGTCTCCAACTCCTTGCGTCTTGCCGCGTCGCGAATGTCTTTAAGCGTCTCCCGCCGTGCCCGGTTCGACAGCGCAAGACTGATCCAAGCGGAAACAACGATTGCAAGCATGGTGCCGACTGCCTGAGCCCATCCAGCCGCATCGCTCGTACTCAATTCACTCGCGCACTTCGATAGTCCCGTCGCGAGGCACGTCGCGATATCCGCCATTCTTGTTACCCCCGGTTGCGTGGCCGCACTAGCGTACCACCGTTCGGACGGTCTGCCGTTCACATCCTCGCTGCCCAGGGGCGGCCGATCGCTGAGGGTTCGCGCACGCTTGCGATGCTCGCGGTCCGGCCCCGACGGCTTGTCATCGGGCTCGGTTTAGATCGAATCCTGAATAGTAGAAGCGAATGCTGGCTATCCTACTGGACTAGGTGCTTCGACGAAGACAATACTCATGGAGTCGCCGGTATTGTGCGTCCTGTGCCAGTGCCGGCTCACGCCGTACGATCTGGTCCAAGCATGAACTCAATTCTGGAGGAGCGTATGGTTGCTCGTCGATGACGCAGTCGAGCAGTCGCAGGGCTTCGCGCGGAAACTGAGCGCAAAGCCCGGACTCGTTCAGGCGGTGCACGATATAGTACGGGTGCTCGACCGCGCTCAACCAGTCTTGGATGGTCGCCAAGGCGGCAGGAAACTCATGCCCTGCGGCAAGTACCATTCGAAGGAGCGGTTCCGCGATATCAGTTGTGGCCAAGTGCAGTGACTTAGGCCACACGTTGTGCCAGAAGGGAGCAATTCGATTCCTCCAGTATTCTTCCCGCTTCTCCCCGGCTCCTTCCAAAGCCTGTGAGAGTGCCTGTGCAGATTGCTGCAGTCCGTGCTGGGGTAGGCTGCCGAGAGCGATTTGGAAATCTTCTGTCGAGTAGCCGTCGATCGGCTCGAGCGCGGCGTACGTTAGGAATGACGCGAAAGGTTGGGCTTGTTCACCCAAGTCGGCATAGTGGAGCGCTGTCGAAAGAAAGCACGATTTGAATGCGACAAGCAAAGGGCGATATAGGCGCGGTGACCAGAGAAACCCTTTCCACACGGCTTTTGCTTCTTCGGGGTCAACTGCCCAGTCAAAGAGACCTAGCAGGTGACGCTCGGTCCACACTCTGTCAACGCGGAACAGTGCTATTAGATTGGCGCCCAGCAATACCCGTCCATGGCGGAATCGGTCGAAGCTTGTATCGCAAAGCTGCGTGAACAGGGGTTCGATGTCGGCCGGCAGCCTCTCGTTATCGTTGGGCCTGCGTGCAAACCAGAGGTTCATCAATGCCTGTGTGATGTGACCGACCGGATCATTGATCGCCTCGGTCACAGGGTCATTTTTCGGGCGGCCGTTGAGTGAGGTGCTCGTACTGGATTCAATCGCGAGCGCAAATAAACGACGGGCTAGATCCAGCATTACCGGCTCGTGTCGGTCAATGGACCGGGATGCTGCTTGCACCCACCAGGCCACCTCTTTTGCAAGCTCAAGGAGGACGCCGTCTGGCATTCTTTGCACGAGTGGCGCAGCTGACCGCCACGACCGTTGAACGAAACCTTCCTCACTCCAGGCCTGAAGTGCTTCGCGCCATCGTACCTGCGGCCAGAGGTTCTCTGACGCCAGATCGCAAAGCGCAAGCAGGCTATGGTAGAGCCGCGTGCGACACGTATCGCGCCACGTGTCTTGGTAAAACGGGCCTCGATCGGGTGCGGGCTCTTTGAGCCACTGGACCAGTTGCGCCCGTTTGCGAGGAGCGACGTTGACCTCCTCCTGGAGCTCGAAATCGGTATCGCCGGTATCGCCCATCCATTGCGAGAACTCATCCCGGTGGTTCTCCGCGAGTTGCCATTTGGGATGCTCGAGCGACAACTCGTCGAGTGCAGCTTTCGCCGCTGCACCCAGAACGACGCCGGAACTTTTCAGTTTGGCCAAACGAAGCCACGTTTCGTGCTTGACCAGGTGGTCCCAGTGATCCGCCTCGAGATCATCACGGAACATTCTGCGCGGGGGCCCGGAAAGGATTGCGGCCTCCAGCCGACCCTGTGCAGGTTGGCCCAGCGTCACGCCCTGCTGGACGATGAGACGGTGCGTTTCGCGCTGCGTGTCGGTGGACCATAACCACCATTGGTCGTCCGCCAACAGCCAGTCGACCCACTGGTCTGCAGCCACACAGTTATCCTGACTGGCGGCAAAAAGCGCTAAACGCTTGAACGTAGGGTAGGGGATGTCAAACCACGAATGGGCAATGCGTGCGGCCCGCCCAGTATCGGTGTCGCGAACGGCAAGCCAGCTGTCACGCAGCAATTCAATCAGCGCGGTCCAGTCGTGGAAATCCTGATTCTGTGTATGTGGGCTGATGGACGGGAGCTGCCAGTGAGACTGGTCACTATGGTCATCGGCACCGCCCAGTTCGCGCGCAAGGTCCAGAGCGTCGCGCAGCAGCTGCTGGAAGTCGTCGACAAGCTGCGGCAAGATCGCTGTCCATTGCTCGTCTCCGATGTCCCGAAGTGCCACGTGAACGTGGTCAGCCGTCAGAACTAGCTCCCAGTTCACCAGTTGTCGCATGCGAACGGGATCCGCGGCATCCGCCCCTTCTTCATACCAGTGAAAAGGCTTCTTTATGGACACCTTCGGCGAGAGCAGGTCTCGCAGTTCCAAGCGCAGGGCGACGGACAGTCCATCGCGCGTCAGATGTTCCTTCCATCCGTAGAGATTGGCGTCTTGCCGCGACTTCACACGCCCGGCGAGCAAGAGACGCCAGAGCGTTTTCATCAGTGCACCGGGTATGGCATTCGCGGCCTGAGAGCGGATCTCGTCAAGTTCAGCCACTCGGCCTTCGCGCTCCAGGCGGGCGAGGCGGTCCAGCTCCTGCTGGATTAGCCACGCCCAGCGCTCGTGTAGCTGCCCGCCTCGCTGCGAAATCCAGATAATTAAGTCTGGGGCGTTCAGATGCCGCACGAGCCAGCGTGCGAGATTGCCCATGACGTCATCCCAGAGCGAGTGTTTCCATCCGCTGGAGACGAGCAACATCCTGGGCGCCAGAGGGTAAGGCGCCGGACGTTGAACGAGGCTGAAGCGTAAGTTTCGTTCTGGGTTGGCGAGCGGCGGCACACCGAACCGCAGAAGGTCGCTGTGCTGATAGCGGTCGTCCGAGAACGCTTCCAGCAGCCAATCCAGGGACGGTACCGGATTGAATTCCGCGAACCGTTTTGCTGGCAGCCCGGACTTGTCTGAAAGTGCCCAAAGCATGCGGCCCACGAAGTCGTCTTGCTGCGTACTGGCTGACGGTCTTGCCAGTGCATGGCTGACTACAATACGCTCTTTACCAAGCGCGCCGTCACGATACGTCTCAGACCATACGTTCAAGGTCTTATGAAGCGCGGAATGGTCGTGCCCACTTGCTGGTACTTCATAGAGTATGGGAGCGACGCCTTTCGCTTCCCATTCAATCGTCTTCTCTTGCTCCTGCCCTTTCCTGTACTCGCCGAACGCCCACGCTTTTAACGGTCTTTCGCCAAGCATGCGGTCTGCGGCCAGGGCATCCATCATGTAGCGCAGTACCGGATCGTTGAGGCTGTACCCAACGAAACAGACCACATAATTGCGGAATAGTTCGCTCACAAAGCGCGCGGCCCAACGTTCTGTGAGGTAGGCGAGCCCGAAGTCGCCGCTCGTGACGACGAGGCGGTTCAGGGCGGCATCGTCATCTTTTCTAGGCAGCACCCCATGCAGATAGACAAGCCCGTTCCAACGGCTGTTCTTCGGGATCGGGAGCATCGGTGCGGCGTAGGAGGAAAATGTCTGCCCGGTGCGTTTGGCCGCCTTGGAAAAAAGGTGGTCGAAATTGGTGGTGACAAGACGCAGGACTCCTTCTCGATTCATCGCAAGGCGCAACAGTGCCGAGTGTGTTTCAGTCGCACCTTTTCGCCGCAGGTTTGGCTTCAGGGCTGTTGCCAATGCTTGGCGGACTACGAGCCGCTGGCCAGGCAAACGCCGCTCGAGCAGGTCGAGTGTGCCATCGAAGTGTTCGCGGTCGAGGGATTCCTGCTCTATCGCAGTAGGGGAAGTTCCAGAGTGCCTGTAGATCTTCTCGACGAGTCCACGGAATCCGGGCAGCCCCGCCGGATATGAGATACCGGCCCCGCAGAAAAACACCACATTGCCATCTTCGTGGGCCTGCAGCAGCTCATCCGGGATGTCCGGCCCATTGGTGACGAATTGCATAAAATGGTCCCCTGATATTCTCTGCCAGCGGCCAGAGCCGATTCGGCGCTCTTCTCGATTTGTTGTCGGCCTGTCCGACGCCCAGATCTAACATTTTAGAATGCAATCGGTCGCGCGATTTTGCAGACCGACTGGTACGACGACATTGTTGCAATTGCAAGGTATTCTTGTACCGATAAAAGTACCCTGTCAGACGATCGGGGCAACTACCGCCACAATAGTCATGAAATTTCACCCGATGCGCATACGGCTTGGTAACTCGGTAGGATCTCGGGTTTCACTCGACTAAAGAACGCCAACAATCTGGATGACCTACCAGACAAGTTGCGCCGCAATGTCGTCGCGCTTGCAGCGGCGATCACAGCATTCTGTCTGGCGTCAACTAGAACTACCGTCGGCAGAATTAATTGTCGCCAGACAGCATTCCACCTTTCATTCAAGCCTTCGGGGACGTTGCTCGGGTTCGCCGAGGTCAGCAACATCACGCCTCTGAAGGTGTGGCTGGCTCTCTCCGCCATCGTCGCCTCTGCTTTCCTGCGCAACTGATTTCACGACGACACCAGCCAGGACATTCCTACGCTGGTCGGTCACTATCGTGGTGTGCGCTATGCCGCCGTCGAGCGGTGGTTTGCGCGCGATGCGCGAGCGTATTTCCTGAATCGGCGGCGCCAGCCTGGTTGGCCTGCAGCTGATCCGGGCGGTGCTGGGATGATTTCGCGCGCGCCTCGAAGACATCAACGAGGCCGTAATTCAATCCATAGGTGTCGCCCGCGATGAGTACGGTGATGAGCGTGCGCGTTCGGCATGTGGAGCGGCAAAAAGTATTGGCTGCAGCCAAACCGCCTTACTCGAGGGGCCGGCTCGCGAACCACCCATGCCACAGCGGTCACGCAGCCTAGCAGTAGCTTCGCGCAAGTGAGTGATTCAAGTCCGCAAGCTCTTCGACTGCTGGTCGGAGGGGGTGTTGCGGTCCGAGCGAAGCTCTATCAACCGCAGGGGTGGTTTGGGTTGAAATCATGAGGCGGACACGAAGGAGACGTGATTGGGCCATCATCAAGTAGTGACCGAAATTTCCTACGCCCGACGGGTTATCGCCGAGTAGACATTCTGGGCCTCGCGATCACAAACCAGGATTGCACGAGTGAAAAGACTTTCCGCCTCGAGGAGCGCCGCTACAATGCGTCCGCGTCACTCAGGCCCGCTTTTCCCCCAAGCGCGACAGGCTTCGAGCGTATAGTCGAGCATTTCTAGGCGCGGCTTAACTCGATGGGTAGCGACACCCATTAGCGAGACCGACGCCGGCCTACTGGCCAAGTTGGTTGACGCTTTCTAAACGACCTTGGGCCGACTTGGATGTACCGGTATCGTTATTTGATGCCGTCTCTTTCAGTTGCTAAGCGACGCGCAAGAGCAATTGCGGTCTTAGTAGGCGTTGTGAGTACTTGCTTCGGCGGAAACAAGAGTTCGAATGCGATCACTCGCTCGAATGCCGCAACAATGCGTATGAATGCTGTTAGTGAGTCGCCTTCCCCGAGCTCGAAGCGCTTGTATGTTCTCAATGCTATGCCGCATCGGTCTGCGAACTCCCGTTGCGAAAGACCCAAAGCCGCGCGCTCAGCACGCACGCGATGAGCGATCCGATCGCGAATTTCCTCCGCTGAAAGGCTCTTTGCGTCTTCGAATTTGGATGAGTGATCGTGCATAAGTATTGGAAGTGCCATTTTTGGCACCAAATCTGTGGATAACTTCTGCGATTTAAGCTTTCTAGGTAGGCATGGTGCCGATTGCTGTATAATTGCTCTTGCTGTCGCAGTTTGCAAGAGCAACGAGTCGCTTATTTCTCGATTCCGGCCGGACTTGACGAAGGTTCCCAAAAAATATGCGCAAGCAGGGCGAAGAAGATAACGATAGCGATGACGATCTGGGCGAGAACGCGGAATTGCGTCTGCTGCTCGTCGATACGAATTGTTTCCTTCGGATCTACCACTCGGACCTAAGGCCTTTTCTTGGCGCCGACGTCGGTGGGTACCGCATTCGTACGCTTATTTCACTGCTGCGTGAGGTCGAAGACAGCAACCGTTTGGCGCATGAGTATGCTTGGGTGCGCGATGACCTGATGGACGAGGCGCACAATGGTACCCTCGGTCCCCTGCCGCGCGCAGATCAGGAAGAAATTGCCGAAGAAATTAAGGCGCTCCGCAGATATGCGAACTGGCTCCTCGACAAGCACTGCACTGCTCATGGGATGGTTGCTCGCACACTGTCGGGGCGAGATCTCGAGCTTCTCGCGACGGCGGCGCAATATGGGGCGGTCATCGCAAGCGATGAGTGGGCGCTTGGCTTCGTTGTCGCGGACCTCATCAGTGATGAAGAAGCTAACTACGCGATCGAGATCGTCACGAGTATGGAGGTCCTCTCCATACTCGAGCGCGCAGGCAAACTCTCGGCGGATGCTCGGCGTGCTACTGTTGTTTCATGGCTGCGCACTGAGGAGAAGCTTCCCAGAGACTGGCAGGAACGCTACCGCGCTTTGTTCGACGAGACGCCGCCTCAGATTCAATGAGCGTAGTGTTTAACCAGATAGTGTGACAACGCAGTGGCATCGTCTAGGCTGGCGTTGAGAGCAGCCGCGATGAAGGACGGTGAACGCCCTCCCTCTTGTCGCTGCCATTGTCCGATCGCTTGAAAGATCGGGGTGCCGAAAATTCTCTCGCATTCGGCGACATACGTAGCCAAGTCGATCTTTTCAGTACCGAACAACGCATGACCAACGGTCGGTACTTTCGCGCGCGTTGCGTTCCATTGTGCCCAGAACTCGTCAGTCTGCAAGCCGGATGGTTTCACTCCCAGAAGCTGAGCAACTCTGTCGATCTGACGGATCACTGTTACGACCGAAATATCGTGAGCCTCCGCATAGTAATGCGCTTTGCCCATCGGATCTCTGCTGGTCGATATCTCCCGCAATGCGGTCTCAGCAACCGCATGAGGAAACAATAATTCCTGAGCAAATCTCTCCGCGAACCTCTCTCCGTCGTCGCCGGCCAAGGCATGAAGCGTGTAGCAATGCCCCAGCTCGTGAGCGAGCCAATAGTTGAAATCGTCACTTCGCGCGTTCAAGCTGAAAACGACCCAAGATGTCCGAGTGTCCGGCAGATAAACGCTCAACGCATTCTCGTGCCCGGATTTGTCGTCCCCCCAAAGGACTGGTACCAACACAGAACCGAAGGTCCGGTGCAACTCAATCAGTTGCTCGCGCGTCAGCGGAGCCCTGTCCGTCAGGCCAATTCGCAGTCGTGTCTGGAGTGCGGCCTCGCAAATGTATGTCTCATCGAGCGAAGGCGCTTGGAGAACCGGCGGCGAAAAAAGGCTACCCCCACTTTTTACAAATGGTACAAGCTCGCGCAGATGAGTCGCAACCTCGGTAGCCGCTTCCATCGCCTTTTCACTGGCCGGACGATTCTTCTTGGTCCGGTATGCCACAACCGGGCCAGGCGCGATATCCTCATTGTCCATCAGCGAGTCAAGTTCGAGCTCTAAGGCAGCAGAGAGAGCGCGTAACTTGCGGGGACGTGGCAGCGATTCCCCCGATAGCCAGTTGGACACGGCTTCCTTGCTGACATCGCAAAGATCCGCCAGATCCTTTTGAGTGAGGTGGAGCTCAGTCATCCTGGCTCGGATGGAATTTAGATTTAGCATAGTGCGCGAATAGTAGTCAGGGGAGCGCCGCGCGTCAAGTTTTGTCAAGTTTCATTGTAGCAAACTTGCGTCGCTCGAGTGCTGGAAGTTGGTCGTAACAAGGTCGATCCGGATGTCGATATTGTTTTAGTGGCGGATCGTAATACTAGGGTCAAATCATTGGGTGGTGGAGTTGACCCTGTAATCCCGGACACAGCTTCACACTAAGGTTGCTGAATCCATCGAGCGCCGGAACTCGCGAGGCGAGCGGTATTTCAGCGCGCTATGGGGATGCTTCTCGTTGTAATGCTCGAACGCGATAGCCAGGTTGTGTGCAGCGGTCGCTGCATCCGGCTTCGGCATGAAGGCGACATAATCGCGCTTCATCGTTTTTACGAAGCTCTCGGCCATACCGTTACTTTGCGGGCTGCACACAGGCGTGGTCAATGGCTTCAGGCCTATGTCCATCGCAAACCGGCGCGTGTCGTCCGCTGTGTAGCCCGAACCGTTGTCGCTCAGCCACTCGATTTCGGACGGCGTATGCAACTCGTTGCCAAACCGGTTTTCCACCGCAGCCAGCATCACGTCGCGCACAATGTCACCGCTGTGGCCTGCCGTCGTGGCCGCCCAACTCATCGCTTCACGGTCGCAGCAGTCCAGCGCAAACGTCACGCGCAGCGGTTCACCGTTGTCGCAGCGAAACTCGAAGCCGTCCGAACACCATCGCTGATTGCTGCGCGCTACGGCCACCTTGCCGTCGTGCCGACGTTGCGGCCGAGCTGGAATCTGCCGGCGCTGCATCAGCAATCCATGCGTGCGCATCACGCGATAGACGCGCTTTGCATTGAACGGCACGAGCCCAAGTGCAACGCGTTCATTGCGCAACGTGCCCCATACCCGGCGATAGCCGTAGCTGGGCAAATCGCCGACGACCCGGCGGATTTCCTCGACCACGCTCGCATCGTCGGTCTGCCTCGATTGGCGCCCATCTTGCCATGTCGCCGGACGCGACAGTCGTGCCGATACGTTCGAGCGCGACACGCCGAGAACTTCGCAGACCAGCTTCACTGGTCGTCCTCGGGCAGCAAGGGCGAGTGCGCTATCCATTTTTTTGCCCGGCCATACTCGACTGCCTCGCGGAGAATCTCGTTCTCCATCGTCTTCTTGCCGAGCATCCGTTGCAGCTCGCGAATCTGCTTGAGCGCATCGGCCAGTTCCGATGCCGGAACAACTTCTTCGCCAGCCTTCACCGCTGACAGGCTCCCGTCCTGGTATAGCTTGCGCCAGTGGAACAGCTGGTTTGGGTTCACGCCATGCTGGCGCGCGACCATCGAAACCGATTTCCCCGGCTCGAAGCTCTCTCGCACCATCGCCAGCTTTTGCTCCGCCGTCCAGCGCCGCCGACGCTCCGGGCCCGTCAACACTTCCATCACTTCCTGCCTGGTGTTAGTCAAAAACACAGTCCTATGCCTACCCGTTATTTTAAGTGGGAGACTGTGTCCAGAGATTCAGGGGGCCGCTCCAGGTGGCGGTGGCCGCAGTGGGACAACTCGCAGGCGTCACCGACGACCGGGGGCTTGCACGCGGCAGCATTCAGGGTTGTCCGCGCTCGAGATGTAATGAATGGTGTGGCACTCCCTCACGGGAGGAGGGCTTCCTCACAATTTTGCTGATGGAAAGTCGCGCGCTTGATATTCTGAACCACCACTCCTTTAGCCCAGACGCCATAGGCAGTCCTGCGAACGCCCCCGCACGGGACGGGGACGGCGTTCAAGCGGCAGTTTCTTCCAGAAACCGAGCAGCGCCAACTTGCCGCGAGGTGTTGCAGCGGCGGCCACCTTCTGCACCTCATGAAAGTGTATGAAGTCCTCTGGCTTTCGTAACTGTCAATGTCGACTAGAAACTGACCCGATGGCCAGTTTCTAGTCGACATTGACAACTAACGGCGGTAAAGCGATGAAATGCCTCACCGCTTCTCCGCCGTTGCACCGGAATTTAGGACCAACCCTTCCATTCTTCAAGCTTAGGCACTACTTGCTCAGGCCGCTTGTGCGCTTTTTCGATTCCTTCGGAGCGTCTCGATTCGATCTCTTTAGTCAGAGGTTCATCATCAATGTCCAACGACCTCAAGAACCTCCGCACGACATCGTACGTAGACCAATGTCTGGGAGGCATCTTCTCTATGAGATTACGAATAATTTCGACAGTCGGGGACGACAAATCCTTAGAGATGGGTGTGTCGTGCAGCGCGCGGTGAAGAGTATGCAGTAGCTTCCCAATCTCAATGTCTTCCATGAAGTGAGAAAGGAATTCTTCGTGATGCGACGCGGGGATCCAGTTTTCGTACTCGTCCAGAGAGTTCAGGGCATTTGGGGCGATGGCTGCCATACGTGCGATCCAATCGGACTTCACTTCATCGCTAATTGGCAACTCGAATAGCGCGTCCCATACCTCGAGCATGAACTCACCTGAGGTTTGTTGCTTACGTGCCAACAGGAGACTTGCAAGGCGCTCTGAGTAAGCCGCCCCCAGCTCAGTAGCCACCTTTGCCACCACTTTCGGCTTCTCCGTGGCGGTCAACCAATCCCAGCACGCCTCGAACATCACATGCGTCGGCATGTGAGCAATTTCGCCAGCGATGGCCTTCCACGCCGAGCCTCTTGCCCCGCGGGCGCCAACGAAATGAATGATCGGATGGTAGCCTGTGAACACCTGCAGACATGTGTTCAACAACTGAGAAGGAACCTTCGCGATGACTTCGTTGGGCGGTGCACTGATGTTTATCCCACTGGGCAGCACAAGGCTCTGAATTTCTGCAGGCACTGTCGAACGCGTCAATGCCGCCGCCTGTACCCAAACTTCGTCTGTCGAACCGACCGTCAGATGATTAAGCAATAGAGATCGTTCACGTTCTGTCAACTGATCCCACGAGTCAACAAGATCAGAAACGACTCGGATTCGACAAGCCGTACCGGGAAGCGCAAGGAGTCGCTCGATCCTCTTATCTCGCCCCCCTGAGTCGCTAGCAACACCAGAGACAAGGATGTCTGAGACGCCAAGCATGTAGTCGCCCGGAATGCCACCAGAAGCAAATTCCTCGACCAACTCGATCCAACGGTCGACTATTTCTAACAAACTGGTCTGCGAAATGCTTTCGATAGCTGCGTCCATTACATCGTATAGACGTTCATCCCTGAACGACGCGCCAAGTGGAAGCTCTCTCAAGACGACGGGCATCACCGCTTCGAATAACTGCCACGGAGTCGTTTCGCCACCGTACTCCTTACGAGCAATGACAACAAGGTGCCCAATAAGAACAACAGCAGAAACTGGCGAGGCCGCCATTGTTTGCATTGACCTTGTCAGCATCCTACGCCGTTCGTCATCACATGATTGCCACGCCGAAATGACCCCTAGGTAGACGGCTTCCGCAACCGCTGGATGCTCTTCACTGAAGATGCGCTCGACAATTAGGGCATCGTCACTTCGAGGTCGACTCAACCACGTTTTTGCCGCCAGCGCACGGATCAGCGAAACGTCATAGCTCAGCAGTCGTGCCGCCATCTGCTCCGTCATGGCGTCAGGATGCTCTTCAAGGTACATGAGCGCCGTGGCGGTCACTTCATTTGAGATGAAATCCGACCGCTCGCTATTAAGCAATGCAAGAGTTCCCTCGACATCTCCCCGAACAATGCTCGGAGGAAACGGGTCGACTTCCAAAGTCCCTGCAAACGTCGCGGCAGGTATTCGTGGCTGATCGTCTGCCCATTCAACATAGGAGAGTTCAGTTGAATTTACCTTTTGCACCCAACTGGAAATATCGTGCTGCTGGTCCACCGGCAGAGCGGACAACCTCCTGACGAGGAACTGGAAGCAGAGATCTCGTACCACAGGAAAAATCGAGCTCAAACCTCTGATAGCGACTGCGATGACTTCTTCTTTCCCCTCCTGCGTGTCGAGGTTCTGGTAAATCCATACTAGGTTTGTCGCTGCGGCTTTGGCAGCGTAAGGAGAGATGGTGAATAAGGCACGGTCAACTAATGAGATGGCTGCCTCCGTCGACTGGTTGGTAGCAGCGTCCAACAGCGACTCAGCGCTGGCCCGATAAAAGGGATGATTGAACGTGTACCTTCGCCCTTTATTAGCTACTATTCGGCGCAGTTCAAGATGCTCCAGAGAATCTGTCGCTTGCTGAGACAGGACCGGGAGAGGGGCATAGCTCGGCGGAGGACTCGGCCTCGCTGAATGCTCGCCACCAAAGATGGACATGGTAGCTACAACGTCAGACTTACCGGGGCGATCAACACGTTCGCTGTCCAAGATGAATGCAAGCTCTGTCTCAGCCACGTGTAACTCTGGCGTTGAGGCGACCGCCAATGCATTCAATAGCGGCGCCAGTTTCTCTTTCCGCAAAGCGCTCCCGAGTGACTTCGAGTCCTGGCGCGCGAAGCGGACGAGGTCATTGATCGTTGCCCCGTCCTCTAGTCGGCTGTGGTTGGCGGCTAAATGCACCAGACATCCTGGCTCGAGGTCCAGGTCCGCTGATGCGATCGCAGCAGTGACTTGATTTGTGAGAGCAACTGGCACCGAATAGACGGTAGCAGCATCTTCCCAAACTGCGGCCAGAAATCCGGCGTCGCCAATTCCCATAGGTACCCACGACAGGCCTGCCGTATTAATTTCTTCTACCGACCTTAACCGCGTAACTTCTAATAGTCGGTCTTGGGCCTGCGCGACGATGAGTCTTCGACCATTGGTGAGCTTTGGGATTAGCCGCTCGAGCAACTGGAGTTCGCGATCCGCGTTCTCGGCGGCGTGCGCTCCACCGAGCGGGTCATCGACCAGCGCGGCACGGGTCCCGGTGACAGGCTCCGTCAAGAAGCGATCTGCTTCGGCCATATCACCGCAGACCCGAACGCTGTAGCCCCGCGTCTGCAGGGTGGCCGTAATGCTGCGAGCGCAAAAGCTCTTACCTACGCGTGGAGCACCAGTAATCAGAATGGCGTATTTGCGAGATAGCCTGTCTAGCAGTGCAGCTTCTTCGCTTCGCTTTACATACGACGCGGCAACCAATGAATCTTTGGCCTTTCCGGAGGAGATGACCCTTGCGACTTGGGGAAGGAGATCATTCTTGGATCGCTTCTCACGAAAAACAATGGATTCGATTTGGCCTAGGACATCCTCGATCTGGTCCGGTACCACTTGATGCAGGGACTGTAAAGCCTCTCTACTGCGCCTCAGAACCTCAGCGTCATCTAGCTGCTCGGAAATCAACACTCGATGAAGCGCATTTTTCAATGCGTCTTTTGGTATGAGTGGAAGCTGCGCCCCAATGTGTGCACGGCGACTCTTCGCTAGGTCTTTGTCTGTGGAGGAGGTCGCTTTGGCGTAGCCTTGGAGTGCAGCCCGGATCCCCGCTTCCGTTTCTCGTTTGATCGCCCCTGGGTCCAGCGCGGTGGTGCGTGCCGATAGCGGAGTGATGTGAACCACCGCGGCATCGCTACATCGACCACTTGCGACAAAGAGCACACTTCGCTGCTCGTCGTTGACAAGCCTTTCAAGCAGTGAGTCATCCGCACGACGGGCTGGGAAGTGGGCCAGCCAGTCTGCAAGGCTCTCTGCCCCGATGTGCCCTTCCGCACCTTTAACTTGGATCTCAATGAAGTGCGTCTTCCCACCCTTGCGCAAGGCCATCAAAGCATCTTCACCGTCTTGAGGCTCAACTTCCAGTGACGTATCCGCATCGGTCGCTGCAAGTATCGCAAGCAGTACGCACACACGGTCTTGGAACTTGTATTTCCTCGGTCCAGTTAGCTCGATTGACATACCTTTCGTCTGAGTGACGCCTCTCTTTGAGATTTCTAGACATCCGCGATGAACTCCATGATCACATGGGCGAACCCGAGGTCTGAGAGCCTGCTTTGACAAGCACAGAACGCGCTGATCGCGACGGAGTCTAATATGCCTACCCCAGATTCTGCAAAGCGAACATTTAAACCGAGCAGTCGACGGTTCACGACGTATCAAGAAGGGCCGATCGCCCCATCGGTACGGACTCGCTCTCAATCGTCCTCTTGGCCTGACACCGTCGAATGACAAGTGATGAGGGTTCAGCCGACGACTGCGGCTGCGACCATCTGCTGCTCACCTTCCGTGGCCTCCATCAACCGCCTGGCGCACGTGCAGGCCGGCATACTCCGCGCGCAGCATGGCGAGTTCATCAGCAACGGTCAAACCGGGCAATTCAGCGACAGAGAGGGCGGGGGACCGGGTCAGGCGGATTGGCCGGCCACATAGTTTCATTGAAAAATCGATGCATTATGATAAGAATACTTATCTTAATAGACGTTCTGCATCGCACTTTTTGCGAAAAACTCGCCCTCACGCAAGTGATAACTACCCGTGTATCTTGGCATCGCGTGTCGCACTGTTGCTGCCTTTGCGCCCAAATCCACAGCCCGGATTCCACGCCACGATTAGCTTCCGCTCGCCCGGCCGTCTATTGCGTTACAACTGAGACGACAGCCGCAACGAAAGTCGCAGGTCGAACGTGTGCCGGCGCGCGGCGCCAAGTGCGAACCGTTCTCGCGATCCATTGCGGCGAGGCTGTGATTCTGCCGTTTCCGGGCACCTGTTCAAGGGACATCCTGTCCTGATTGACGCTTTGCTACGCCGGCAGCAACATGGCGCTAGCGCTGTGGCCATGCGGCTCTGAGGTTCGGTGGCTGCGTCACCGATACGTCGCCGTGCGTTTTGGGGTTGGATCATGCAAAAGCAACCTGAATCGACCAATCGTCGTTCTCCCGAAACCGAGGTTTCCGACATTGAGCGACGCTTCAGGTCGCTCGCAGACGCGCTACCTCATATCGTCTGGACTGCGGAACCGGATGGCTCAGTCGACTTCGTCAGCAGGCGGCTCGAAACCTATACAGGGCTCGATTTTGCGCAAGTGCAGGGGTGGAACTGGACGTCAGTGATACACCCGGATGATGTCCAATCTGCGATTGCGAACTGGAAGTCCGCACTCGCGAGCGGCGCAGAATACGAGATGGAGGTGCGCCTAAAAAGTCAATCCGACGGCACGTATCGATGGCATGTCGACCGGACGTCGCCGGTGAAAGATGAGCAGGGGCGTGTCGTCAAGTGGGTTGGGACGGTCACCGACATTGATGACCAGAAGCAGGCGCTGGCTGCGGCCGACCGCGCCAACCGCGCAAAATCGGACTTCCTGTCCAGCATGAGCCACGAGCTGCGCAGCCCGCTCAATGCGATTCTGGGCTTCGCCCAGCTCATGGCCTCCGAGTCGCCGCCCCCGACGCCCTCGCAACAGGCGAGCATTGATCACATTCTGCGTGCGGGCTGGCACCTGCTGGCGTTGATCAACGAGGTGCTCGATCTGGCCAAGATCGAATCCGGGCAGGTGTCGATTTCACCGGAGCCGGTCTCGTTGAGCGACATCTTGCGCGAATGCGAATCCATGATCGATCCGCAGGCGCGGCAACGGGGTATTGTTGTGAAGTTTCCGCGTGTGGAGCCGCGCTGCCATGTACGCGCCGACCGGACCCGCTTCAAGCAGATCCTGATCAATCTGCTCTCGAACGCGATCAAGTACAACCGCCAGTCGGGATCGGTCACCGTCGAATATGACGGGACGCGCGTACCGGATCGGGTTCGCGTCAGCGTCACCGACACGGGCTCGGGTTTGTCGCCGGATCAGTTGGGCCAACTCTTCCAGCCTTTCAATCGTCTGGGACAGGACGCAGGCGCCGAAGAGGGCACGGGCATCGGCCTGGTGGTGGCCAAGCGGTTGACGGAACTGATGGGCGGCACCATCGGTGTCGAAAGCACCGCAGGAACGGGAAGTGTCTTCTGGATCGAGCTCGATGCGGCGCGCGCCCCGGTCATTGCACCGATGACCGGCGCATCGCCCACCGCGTCCGTGAGCGCAGTGCCCGAAAGCGGGGCGGCCGCCGAGACGCGCATGCATACCGTGCTCTATGTCGAGGACAATCCGGCCAATCTGAAACTCGTCGAGCAACTGATCGCCAGGCGCCCGGACATCCAGATGCTCAGCGCCATGACGGGACAACTCGGTGTCGAACTGGCATCCAGTGCGTTGCCACAGGTGATCGTGATGGACATCAATCTGCCCGACATCAGCGGCGTCGAAGCGCTGAGCATATTGCGCAAGAATCCAGCGACCGCGGAAATCCCGGTTTTGGCGCTCAGTGCGAATGCAATGCCGCGCGACGTGGAGAAGGGATTGAAGGCGGGCTTCTTTCGCTATTTGACCAAGCCGATCAAGATCGACCGGTTCATGGATGCGCTCGCCGAAGCCATCGCAATAGGGAAAAGCAGGAGCTAGCCAGCTTCAGCCCATAGGGCGTCGAGCCATGATCGATTCAACAGCAATCCTCAACGCGAAGATCCTGATCGTCGATGACCTGGAAGCGAATGTGATGCTGCTCGAGCAGCTACTGCACCGCGCAGGCTATGCTCACGTCACGTCGACGATGGATGCGTCCGCAGTGGGCGAGCTTCATCGGCATAACCGCTACGACCTGATCCTGCTCGATCTCCAGATGCCCGGCTTCGACGGCTTTGAAGTGATGGAGCGCCTCAAGTCGCTCGAAGTGGACAACTATCTCCCGGTCATCGCAATCACCGCCCAGCCGGCGCATAAGTTGCGCGCGCTGCAATCCGGCGCGAAGGACTTCATCAGCAAGCCATTCGATCTGGCGGAAGTGCTGATGCGTGTCCATAACATGCTGGAGGTCCGCCTGCTGCACCGCGAGTCGCGCGAGTACGGCAAGGCGCTCGAGCAGAAGGTCAGGGAAGTGGAGGCGAGCCGCGAGCTGATTCGCCGCCAGAGCGACGAGCTCAAAGGTCTGTACGCGAAGGTCGTCGCCGAGCAGAAAGTATCGGAGCGGCTGTTGCGCAACATGCTGCCCCATCCGATTGCGGAGCGGTTGAAGGCCCATCTTCATGACGTTGCTGACAGCAGCTTTCCGCAGGTGATTGCGGACCGCTTCCCGGAGGTGTCGGTTTTGTTCGCGGACATCGTGAACTTCAGTGGCTTTTCGGCGGGCCTGAGTCCTGAGCAACTCGTTGAGGTGCTCAGCGATATCTTCACCGATTTCGACAGCATCGCCGATAGTCGCGGCCTGGAAAAGATCAAGACTATCGGCGACGCGTACATGGCGGCCGCCGGACTGCCCATTCCGGTAGACGATCACGCGGCGCGCACGGCCCACATGGCGCTCGACATGATCGACGCGATGGCCCGCTTCAACGTGGTGCGCCACTGCAACCTGCAATTGCGTATTGGCATCAACAGCGGCGAAGTCGTGGCGGGCGTGATCGGCAAGCGCAAGTTCATCTACGACTTGTGGGGCGTCGCGGTGAATCTGGCGAGCCGGATGGAGTCGCACGGCATGGCCGGGCGTGTGCAGGTGACGGCGACCACTCGCGAGAGGCTGGGGGATCCCTTCGTGTTCGAGGCGCGCGGCACGATTGAGGCAAAAGGCATCGGCGCACTCCAAACGTGGTTCCTAACCGGCAGAAACAGGACGTGTGAGAATTGAGGAGGCCAGGCGGCGCTGCCGCTGCGACAAGATCTCCCGCGTGATCCATCCGTTGCCTTCAAGGCGGGCGGCAATATTCGAATGACTTCTTGAATTTCAAAACCGAATCCAAACAAGGTCGCGACTACAAACCGAATTCCGCTTTCATCATGCTCAAGCGATCGGCTACGCGTCGTGCATAGCCCTTGGCGCCCCCGCTATAGCGATATAACGCGTCCTCGAGGTTGCCACCCGACGCTCTTATATAGTCCCGCAGAATTGCGGACCCAATACGGACGTTCGTGCGCGCGTCCGTCAAATCGGACGTGCTAAGGACACGGTCTCTGTGTTGAGACGGAAGCACTTGCATGAGTCCCTTGGCGCCAACCACACTTACCGCAAATCGGTCGAAACCAGATTCGACCGCGATTACCGCAAGCAATAACAACGGCGAGATTGTGTAGCGCTTCGCCGCAATTAGCACCGCGTGACCGATTCCCAAGGCGTCGTGCAAGCCTATATGAAAGCGGGCACTCACAACAGTTGCGATTTCCTCTGCAGTGGGCGCTGCCTCTGGCGGCAGGTCGACAGTTTGAGTGGACGTCGGCCAAACCGGCGCAACAGCGCCATAACACAGTCCCGTTAGCGAGCAGAAAACCACAATCGCTGCGAGGACAATATCGCGGAGGCGGTGAGCAAGAGTGTGTAACCACTCAATAGAATCGTCGCTCAGGTTCGTGAACACGGTCTATGTTCCTCAATATTACGTGCTGGATTCAGGCAACGTTGCGGTGATGTTCAGACGCTACAGTATGCAGACCTGACTAAAGTCTACAGTCCGACGGTAGACGTTCTTGTTCAGCCATGGCACGAACGTGTACTCGTCGTATGCATTGCTGCCCATATAGATCCAATTGCTGAGAATGCCGGACATCACCATCTCCCACCTTTCCCGCCACTAACTGGCGCCGCACCGGTTTCGCGACAAAAGCCGCTCCAGGCCACGTTCCCACGCCTTCTGATGCCAAGGCGCCGGGTTGCTAACTCGATCGACTGCAGCACGTCGCTGCCAAAGGGGAAGACCGCGCACTGCGTCGCTGTCCCCACTTCGCTCAATGGCGACTCGAAGATGTTCTTTGCGAGCGGTGTTCGCAATGTGGATGTATGCAAAACAAGCCACTCGACACGATACGACTCTTCCGCGCGCAAACGTGATTGCAGATTTATCGAAGCTGTCAAAACTAGTATGTGATGACTAAGATAGGTATGTTTACAAAATAAATCAAGGTGGATTTTGGCGACATGCCCATTGTCTTCCGTCCGCGAAGGCGGCCTCGATCGCTCAAGCTGCTTGCAGGTGCCGGAACCGCATCCTGCGACTAACCGTGGGGTTGGCAGGCGGGTGTGTAATTTTCTCGCCTTCTATCTTTTTCATCATGACCTAATTTAGGTAATATTTTCTAGGGAGGTGCTGAAAGCGTTTACAACCGGGGCGCCGAATGACGTTTCATGAGTTCACCGACGGATGACGCCACACGCGCAGCATTCGCCGAGGACGGCGCAGTCTGGCGAGAGGTCTTCTTGGCGAGCCGCAACTGGCCCGGTGCCGGCAGATCTTCGACTGGGATGCAGGAAACCCTGGGCCCATGGCCTGTTGTTTTTTCGAAGGCACGGTGCATAAGACGCACAACGACAACACCAATCCGTTCGCGAAGGGCGCCCGGACGACCTGGTCGGGCAGTTGCCGGCCGTCCGGCCGTCCGGCTGGTCGCGGATCTGTTGGGCTCGGATGTTGTCTGGTACTTCGCCATTGCCACTGACCCGCACACACAGGGAATTCCCTCGCTTTTTTCTTTTTGGGCTTTTTTGTATCATGACCTAACTTTGGTAGTATTTTCTATGTAAGGCGCCGCGGGCAGCGTTTGAGACCAGGTCGCCGATTGACGATTCAGGAGTTCAGCCATGAATGAAGCCACGCGCAAGGCGTTCGCCGAGGACGGTGCCGTTCTGGTCAAAGGCCTGCTCAGCGAGCAACAGTTGGCCCGGTGCCGGCAGGTTTTCGACTGGGGCATGGAGAACCCGGGACCCATGGCCGGCAGCCTGTTCGAAGGCACGGTGCACAAGACGCACAACGACAACGCCAATCCGTTTGCGAAGGGCCGCCTGGATGAACTAGCCGGCGAACTGCCGTTCGGGCAGTTGTTCGCCGACCTGTGGGGCTCCGCGAACGTCTGGTATTTCGCCGAGGAACTGTTCCTCAAGAGCGGCGGCACGAGCGGCCGATCGCCGTGGCATCAGGACACGTCCTACCTGCCATGGGAAGGCATGCACTTCGGCAATGCCTGGATCAGTTTCCAGGCCGTACCCAAACAGAATGCGCTCGAGGTTGTGCGGGGGTCGCATCGAGGCCCGCGTCACGACGGCACGACCTTTCAAAATGCTGATGACCCGACCGATCCTCTGCATGGCGGCGATGTCTGGCCACGCTTGCCAAATATCGAAGCTGAGCGCCGCGTCAATCCGGCCGCCTACGACATCATTTCATGGGCGACGGAGCCCGGCGACGTCCTGCTGCTGCATCCGGGCGTGCTGCACGGCGGCGGCGCGGTGGACCCCGCGTTTCCGGATCGCCACACGCTCGTGCTGCGCTTCTTCGGTGACGACGCGGTTTTCAGTCCGCTGCCGCAGCCGAGCGTCTCGGGCTTCACGCCAGTTGGTGTCTTGTTCCTCGAAGAACTCGCCGCGTTGAAGGAAGGGGATCCGTTTCGCGCGCCATGTTTTCGTCAACTCGTCTGACTAAAGGCACCACCACCATGACAATGTCCACTACGCGGCAATCGATCGTCCCGCCGCCGTTCCAGGCGTTCTACGACGCCTACCATTTTTCACCCGCGACCCGCGTGGGAGACACGATCTGGGTCTCCGGCCAGGTCGGCATCGGCCCTGATATGAAACCCGGCGAGGGCATGCCGGCGCAGGCCCGCATCGCCTTCGAGTCCCTCAAGGCTGTGCTCGAGGCGGCGGGCGCGAACCTTTCCGATGTGGTGGAGCTGACCACTTTCCATACGGACCTGCGCGGCGAGATCGAGGCCTTTTCGGCGGTCAAGGATGCGTACTTCCCGTCGCGCTATCCATCGTGGACGGCGGTTGGCGTCACACAACTGGCGCTGCCTGAGTTGTGCATCGAGATTCGGGCGGTGGCCGTGGCAGGGTGCGGCGAAGGGTGACCCCTCCCGGTGCGCCAATGCGTCGGGTTTGAACCTGGCATTACCTATTACGAATGAGAGAGATCGGAAGGAGAGTCATGATGAGAAAGCGTACCATCGGAGCCTTGTCTGCCATTGCGGCTGCCCTGTTGCTTGTGGCCGGAACGGCCGTTGCCGATGACCTCACGCCGTCAGGCGCCGAGCGCGCGGCCAGCAAGGATGGGCTCGTGCCGGCGTTTGCCGGCAGGGAAGCCACGCCGGCCGGCTGGGAATGGGGCAAGGTCCGCGGCGACTTCTGGAAGCACAAGAGCGAGAAGCCGCTGTACACGATCGATGCGTCGAACGTCGACAAATACGCCGACAAGCTGTCACCGGGGCAGGTCCAGCTCGTCAAGCAGTTGAAGGGCTACCGCATGGAGGTCTACCCGTCCCACCGCGAATGCCAGGTGCCGGAATTCGCTGAGCAGAATTCGACTGCGAATCTTACGACGGCGAAACTCGCTCCGGATGGCGAGACGATCCAGGCGGCGACGCTCCCAGGCGTGGCCTTCCCGCAGCCGAAGAACGGTGCCGAAGCGATCCTCAACTACGAGACGCGCTATCGCGGCGAGGGTATCGAGTGGGCGCCGGTTGTTACGTCCATTTCCCCGCGCCCGGGCAGCAGCGACTGGATCGACGCGGTGGGCCCCCAAGCGTTCTATTTCCCGGCGGGCAAGGAAGGCAAAACCACACCGCAGGACGTCGACCAGTTCAACCTGGGCGCCTATTTCTCGGTCGATTCGCCCGCTGCGCTGGCTGGGCAGGCCTTCGTACAGCGCCAGTACTTCGACAAGGATTCCGAGACGTACTACTACTTTCCGGGCCAGCGCCGCGTGAGGCGCATGCCGGCCTACACGCACGATGCGCCGCTGATCGGCTTCGAGAATCAGTACCTGATCGACGAAGCCAACATGTTCAACGGCTCCATCGACCGCTTCAACTGGAAGCTCGTGGGCAAGAAGGAAATGATCGTCCCGTACGACGATTTCGGCATGTACACCTTCAAGGACAAGCTGCACGACGTCGCCACGCCCAATGGCATTTCGTCCGACCATCGTCGCTACGAGGTGCACCGCGTCTGGGTGGTCGAGGCGACGCTCAAGCCCACGGCACGCCACGTCGCGTCAAAGAAGATTTTTTACCTGGATGAGGATAGCTGGCTGGCGCTTGTGGGCGAGGACTATGACGCGCAGGGCAAGCTCTGGAAGGTGCGCGAGAGCTATCCGATCCCGGTGTGGGAGCTCGGTGGCACCTGCGATAACGAGCCGATGGCGCAGTACGACCTCAACAACGGACGCTACGTTTTCGATGCCTCGTCGATTGGCCAGGGCAAGGACATTCACTGGTACGAGCAGATCAACGACCCCCGCTTCAAGACGGACTTCTACACGGCCGAATCCTTGAGATCGGTGAGCGAGCGCTGAGGTTTGGCGCAGGACGAGGGGACCGACGCGCACCGGTGGTGTGCGTCGGCATCGAGGGAGGCGGCAGGGGAGACGCATGAAAACGAAGATCATTGGAAGGTATGTTGCGGTAACGCTCGCCATGTTTGGAACGGCGGCAACGAGTGCGTACGGCTACGAATTCACGACGGGTTTGGGCGACCTCACGGGTTCGTGGGTGACCAACCTCACGGGGGGCGCGGGTATCCGCACCAAAAACCCGAGCTGCTCGCTCACGGGCGACCCGAACGCATTCGGTTGCGGCGCGGCGGCCAATGTCAACCAGTGGGGCGTGGGCGACGACGGCGATCTGAACTACCGCAAGGGCCAGCCCTTCAGCACCTACATCAGCGCGACCAGCGAGCTGCTGCTGAAGATGCCCAGCGAGGGGCTTAAGTTCATGATCCGCGGCACGGGCATGTATGACTTCCTCGCCGGCGACACGAACCGCACGCCGCTGTCGAGCACCGCCGCGGCGCAGGTCGTCTACAACGCGCAGTTGCTCGACCTTTGGGGCGAAAAGGATTTCACGATCAACGGGCAGGGCGCGCATGTGCGAGTGGGCAACCAGGTGATCAACTGGGGCGAGAGCATGTTCGCACAGGGCGGTATCAACGCCACCAACTCGCTCGACGTGCAGAAGCTGCTGATTCCCGGCTCGCAACTGAAACAGGCGCTGCTGCCCGCACCGATGGTCAGCTTCGCCGCGGATCTTTCGCATGGATTCAGCACTGAGGATTACTATCAGTTTCAGTGGAATGGCAACCGCTATCCGCCGGTGGGCTCGTACTGGTCCTTGTCTAACAGCCTCAGCCGCGGCACCGACCCGTATACGGTTAGCACTACGAATCTGAACGTGGCCGGCCCCAGTGCCGGCACCATCGCAGGGGCCAGCAGCGGCAACCAGAACGTGCTCAACGGCATCAATTCCGGCCTCGTCAACGGTGCGTTTGCCGGGCCGCCCTTTAACGATATCGGCCTGCCCGTCAACTGGCAGGCGCCGTCGAAGTACCATCCGCAGTTCGGCATGAAGTTCAACTATTCGCCGCGCTCCTTCGATGCGAACTTCGCGGTCTATTACGAAAATTACACCGACAAGTCACCGGTGCTCTCGTCGCTGGCCAACGGGACGCTGGACTGGTCGTATCTGCAGAACCGTCAGCTCTTTGGTGCCAGCGCGAATTTCGGCATCGGCAACTGGGCCATCGGCACTGAGCTTTCGTATCGGCCGCACGATGCCGTGGCCCTCTCGAGCTGCTATGGCGCGGGTGGCCCGCTCGACCTGAACACCAACGGCGTAAGCGGCGTGAACTGCCAGCAGTGGGCCGACGAGAAGAAGTTCCAGTACGACATCAACGGGCTGCTGGCGCTCACGCGCAGCGAGTATCCGTTCCTCAAGCTGCTCGGCGCGGACGAAGCCACGCTGACCTGGGAGCTCACCTGGATCTACTACCCGGGCCTGAATACGAACGGCATCACGCGCACGGTCAACGGCCAGCAGGTCACGCAGGTGCCCCAGGCGGGCTACCTGCCGTGGCTGAACAACAACTCGGGCCTGGGCTATCCGATCGCCATGGCGCAGGGCACCCCGAGTTCCGTGGGCGCGACGGTCGACTTCAACTGGACCTACGACGGCTCGCTGATTCACGGCTGGCAGGTGACGCCCGGCGTGACCTTCGCCGATGGCCTCTACGGGTACACGCCCACGCTGAGCGCGAACTACCTGCAGGGTGCGAAGTCGCTGAACCTCTACGTGCTGTTTAACCAGAACCCGACCGTGTGGCAGGCGGGCATCAATTACACGCTGTTCTGGGGCGGGCACAACACCGTGGGCAATCCGTACGCAGACCGTAACTTCGTCGGGATGTTTGTCACGCGGAACTTCTGATGGCCTGTTCCGTACGCCATTGAATCACCTGAAGGGATAATGCCGTGTTAAATCGCCTGGTCAAAACGTTGGAACGGTTCTTCTTCGCTCACCGTGCGGCGGTGCTCGTGAGCATCGGCCTGTTCACCGCCGTCATGGCCTTTTTCGCCGTGCAGTTGCGCATGGATGCGGGCTTCGAGAAGCAGATGCCGATCGGCCACGAGTACATCCAGACCTTCCAGAAATACCGCTCCGACCTGCTCGGCGCGAACCGGATCACCGTGGTCGTGCGCGCACGCAAGGGCTCGATCTGGACGAAGGAGGGGCTCACGCGCCTGTACAAGGTGACCCAGGCCGTCACGTACCTGCCGAACGTGGACCGCATTGGCGTGCAGTCGCTGTGGACGCCGAACGCCTATGTGAATGAGATTACCGACGAGGGCTTCCGTGCCGAGCCGATCATCTCCGGCACGATCACGCCCGATCAGCTCACGCCCAACGTTGTCGCGAAGATTCGCCGCTCGACGACGCTCGGCGGCTATATCGGCACGCTTGTTTCGCACAACGAAGACAGTGCCATGATTACAGCCGAGCTCAACGAGCGCGACCGTAACGGCAAGGTACTCGACTACGTGGCGTTCAACCACCTGCTCGAAGCGCAGATCCGCAAGCCGTTCGAGGATGCGGGCTATGAAATCCAGATCATCGGCTTTGCCAAGCAGATTGGTGATATCGCCGATGGCGCGACGGCCGTGCTCGGTTTCTGCGGCATTGCACTGCTGCTCACGGCGCTCGCGGTCTACTGGTACTGCCATTCGGTGCGCTTCACGGTGCTGCTGATTTCGTGCTCGCTCACTTCGCTGGTCTGGCAGTTCGGCACGCTGAAGTTGCTGGGCTTCGGACTGGATCCGCTCGCCGTGCTGGTGCCATTCCTGGTCTTCGCGATTGGCGTCTCACACGGCGTGCAGCAGGTCAACTTTATCGTGCGCGAGATTGCACATGGCAACAGCTCCTTCGATGCGGCGCGCCACAGCTTCAGCGGCCTGCTGATTCCGGGTGTGCTGGCGCTCGTGACGGCATTCGTCTCGTTCATCACGCTGCTGCTGATTCCGATTCCGATGGTGCGGGAGCTGGCCATCACGGCGTCGCTCGGCGTGGCCTACAAGATCGTGACGAATCTCGTGCTGCTGCCCGTCGCGGCTTCGTGTTTCAACTTCACGAAGTCCTATGCCGATAGCGCGCTCAAGCGCAGCGAGCGTCGCTCGGCATGGCTGCGCGGGCTCGCGCGCATCGCCCAGCCGCGTTATGCAGGCGTAACCGTTGCGTTGACGCTGGTGGTGTTCGCACTGGCGGCCTGGCAAAGCCGCGATCGCGTGATCGGCACGCTACAGCCGGGCGCGCCCGAACTGCGCGCGGACGCGCGCTTCAACCGGGACGCCACGTCGATCGCGAGTAGCTACGACATCGGGCTCGACTGGCTCACGGTCGCGATCGAGTCGACGGGAAAGGCGTGTGACAACCCAGCGGTCGGTCTGTACGAGGACGATCTCACGAGCGCGATGCGCACCGAGCCTGGCGTGGTGTCGGCGCAGTCCTACTCAGCGCTGCTGCGCCGCTACAACCAGGGCTACAACGAGGATTACCCGAAGATGAATGTCGTTCCGATCGACGCGGAGAACTACGGCGCGGTATCGGTGGACGTGGGCCGGGTGAAGGGCTTCATGAAGGCGGACTGCAGCATGACGGCGGTACACCTGTTCCTCACCGACCACAAGGCTACGACAATCAGCCGGATTCTGGACGACGTGAAGACGTACCGCGCAACGCATCCGTTTCCTGGCATCACCGTGCGTCTCGCGGCCGGCAATGCGGGCGTACTGGCCGCAACCAACGAAGAAATCGCAGCGAGCGAATTGCCCATGATGCTCTACGTCTACGCCGCGATCCTGATTCTCGTGTTCCTCGCCTACCGCGACTGGCGCGCAATGCTCGCGTGCTGCCTGCCGCTCTCGGTGGCGACCTTCATCGGCTACTGGTTCATGAAGGAACTGCAGATCGGCCTCACGGTGGCCACGCTGCCCGTCATGGTGCTGGCCGTGGGCATCGGTGTGGATTACGCGTTCTACATCTACAACCGGCTGCAGGTGCATCTGGCCGGCGGCCAGAACGTCGTGAAGGCTGTGCAGCATGCAATGCTCGAAGTGGGCGTGGCGACGATATTTACGGCGATCACGCTGGCGATCGGCGTGGCGACATGGAGCTTCTCGGCGCTGAAGTTCCAGGCGGATATGGGAAAGCTGCTGGCGTTCATGTTCCTCGTGAACCTGCTGATGGCGATGACGGCGCTGCCTGCACTCGCTTCCGTGCTCGAGCGCTGGTTCCCGCGACGCAAACCGGCGCGTGCGCCCGGACTCTTCAGTCACTGAACATGGGAGACGCAGTCATGATCAAGATGCTTGTTGCGTGCGCCGCGCTGTGCGCGAGCGCGGCAGTCTGGGCCCTCCCGCCGGGCACCGTGGCGGACTGGGCGGCAAAGCCCGCCCACGCGTGGGCGGACCCGGCTCACATGATGTTGCTGGACGCCACACGTGCGGGCAAGCGCATCGTCGCGGTGGGCGAGCACGGCCTCATCATCCTTTCGGATGACGAAGGAAAGACGTGGCGCCAGGCGCGCGAGGTGCCGGTTTCGGCAACGCTTTCGGCGGTCACATTCACGGATGCGCAGCACGGCTGGGCGGTCGGTCAATGGGGTGTGATTCTCTCGACCACCGACCGTGGCGAGACGTGGCAGAAGCAGCGCATGGATATTTCCGTGGACCAGCCATTGTTCTCGGTGCTCTTCACGAGCGAGAAAGACGGCATTGCGGTGGGTCTGTGGTCGCTGATGCTTGCCACGCACGACGGCGGCAAGACGTGGGCGAAGGTAACGGTGCCCAAGCCGCCGGGCAGCGGCCGTGCGGACCGCAATCTGTATCACATCTTCGCAGACCGCACGGGTGCCCTCTATATCGACTCGGAACAGGGCATGGTGCTCAAGTCCACGGACGGCGGCGCGAACTGGAGCTATCTGGCGACGGGTGGCAAGGGCACGCTGTGGACCGGCGTGGCGCTCCCGGATGGACGGATCGTCGTGGGCGGGCTGCTCGGCAGCCTGTACCAGAGCAGCGACGGCGGGGCGACGTGGACACCACTGAACGCCGGGACGAAGAGCTCGATCACGGATCTCGTTGCAAACGGAAACGGCCTGTTCGGTGTGGGCCTCGATGGCCTCATATTGAAGCAGGGTGCGGGAGCCAAATGGTTCGAAGTCCAGCAGCGCGAAGATCGCGCGACGCTCACCGCCGCATTAATCGACGGCGCCGGCAAACCGGTGTTGTTTTCGCAGGACGGGGTGCTGACGGCCCATTGAGAAGCGCCGGACGCGACCTGGTTAAAACGTTCTCCTTATTAGCAGAAAAGAAAGGGGAGAAGTAATGAAACTGAATTGGGCATCAAAGATGGATCGGAAACGCAAGCCGGATACGCAGACCCGGCGTCAGCTGCTACGTTTTACGGCGATGGGCGCGGCGTCACTGGCGGCCGGCGGCATCTCGCTGGCACAGGCCGCCGTAACGAAACCCATGAATGGCGACATTCTGGACGTCGCGATCATCGGCGCGGGTCTCGCTGGATTAACTGCGGGTCGGGACCTCAAACTGGCCGGATGCGATTCGTTCGTCGTGCTTGAGGCACGCAATCGCGTCGGTGGACGCACCTATAACCATGACCTTGGGCACGGCGTTGTTTCCGAAGCCGGGGGACAGTGGATCGGTCCCGGGCAGACCGCGATCTTCGATCTGGCACGGCAACTCGAGATCGATACGTTTCCGAGCTGGTACACGGGCAAGACCGTCGTGATCGCACAGGGCGCCACAGTGGCCCAGGATTTTCGTGGGGGCACCGGCGGGGACGACACCATCGGCAACCGGCTAGCCGAACTGTCGCGAGGCGTGCCGTCGGGCGCGCCGTGGAAAGCCCCGCATCTGGCGGAACTGGACAAGCTCTCTTACGGCGAGTGGCTCTTGCAGCAGGGCGTGAAATACGAGGACGGCTACTTTCTCGCGCTAGCCGCGAAGCTGACCACGGGCGGTGCGCCGGCGCAACTGGGGCTGCTGCACTATTTATCGATGATCAACAGTGCGAGCTGCAACTACACGCAGCTCGAAGCGTTCAAGGGCGGCGCGCAGGAAACGCGCTTCGTCGGCGGCTCGCAGCGTCTGTGCATCAAGATGGCCGACCAACTCGGCGACAAGATCCGGCTGTCCTCGCCTGTGCGCAAGATCGCAGGCTGGGATCACGACGTCATTGAGGTACACACCGATCAGGGTGTGGTCAGGGCGCGTCGCGTGATCGTCGCGATGAATCCGGCCCTGTGCAATCAGGTGGTGTTCGATCCGCCGCTGCCCGGCGGGCGGGCGCAGCTTCAGCAGAACTGGCCCACGAATGCCCCAATGCGCAAGACGGTCCACGTCTACGACAAGCCGTTCTGGCGCGACGCCGGTTACTGCGGAACGATCTTCCAGGTCGGGGGCCCGGTCTTCATGGCGTACGACAACTCACCCCCCGACGCGTCGCTTGGCGTAATCGCTGCATTCGTCGCGCCGGGGATGTTGCCGGACGATCCCACGATGGCCGAAAAAACGCTATCGGCCACTTTTGCCAGGGCATTCGGCGACCGCGCGCTGCGTCCATCGCAATTCCACGACTACGATTGGGGCCGGGTCGATCCATGGACCCTGCATTGCATCAATCCGATGCCGCCGGGCTTCTGGACGAAGTGGGGCAAGTATCTGCATCCCGAAGTGGGGCGCCTCATCTGGTCGGGGACTGAAACCGCCGACATCTGGGCCGGCGCGATGGACGGCGCCGTGCGCTCGGGCCACCGCGCAGCCTTGCAGGCGCTGGCCGGTTTCACTCGACGTAGCGAGGTGGCGTGAATGAGGCGGGCATGGATCTTGGGTGCAGTTGTCGTGCTGGCAGGCGTCGTGTGCGTGGGTGCGCTCTACGGGCGCGATTATCTCGATGGCATGCATTTCGAAAAGGCGATGAGCGAGATCGACAAGACGGAGCTGGCCAACGGAGGCCCCTGGCCGCAACCGCAGGAGACCTGTGTCTTCTGTCACGGTGCGCACGGCCAGTCCGTCAACGCCTGGTATCCGGCGCTGTCCGGACAGCCGGAGGCTTATCTCGTCGCCCAGTTGCATGCGTTTGCCGGCGGGCAGCGACCCAACCCTTACATGGGTCCGATTGCGAGGGAGCTGACAGACGAGCAGATCCAGTCGCTGGCTGCCTATTTCGCGCGGCAGACGCCGGCCCAAAGCGAAGCGGTGCGCGCCGAGGCGGCACTCGAAAAGCGCGGCATGGCACTCGTGGCGGCTAAAAGCTGTCAGGCCTGCCACGGTGCATCGTTTATGGGCCGGGACCAGGTGCCGCGTTTGTCGGGCCAGGGCGCCGCCTATCTCGCGAAGCAGCTTGCTGCTTTCAAGACGGGTGAGCGTCATGACCCGAGTGGCGCAATGAACGCGATGGTGGCCACCCTGTCGGGCGAAGACATCCAGGCGGTGGCCAGCTACCTCGCGAGCCTGACGCCGGATGGCAGTGCCGCAGGCAAGCAATAGCTTCCATGGCGTAACAGGCAAGAGTAGTGGAGAGACAGGGGAATACCCTATCTTTTTTCAGCGCCTTATATTTGGCAATATGACCTAAGTTTTGTATTGTGTTCTATGAAGTGGTCGCATGTCATCGCTGCATCAACCGACGGCGGTGCTCGTCACTTCACGCGGCATCGCAGGTAGTTTACAGACGCAACATTTGACCAATCACGTTTCAGGAGACAAGCATGGCAAAGCATCCCGTCGTCGTTTATGGCGCAAGCGGTTACACCGGCATGTTGATCATGGACTGGCTCATCGACCAGAACATTCCTTTTACCGCCGTGGCGCGTAATGCGACGCGCACGCAGGAAATGATGGCGCAGCGTGTCGTGCGCCTCGAGTCGGCGAACTACGAAATCATCGAAGCCGGGCACACCGTGGATTCGCTCGTGAATGCCTTCCGCGGTGCAAAGGTCGTGTGCAACACGGTCGGGCCGTTCTTCAACTTCGGTCTCACCGCCGTGGAAGCGGCGCTCAAGGCAGGCTGCCACTACCTCGACACCACGGGCGAGCAGCACTTTATCCGCGAGGTTCGCGAGCAGTTTGGCGAGCAGTTCCGGCAGGCCGGGCTGCTCGTGTCGCCCTCGAATGCCTACATGTACACGTTCGCCGAAATCGCCGCTGAACTGGCGCTCGAAACGCCCGGCACCGACGCGCTGGAGACCGCCACGCTCACGCGCGGCCCGCGCGGCGCCGGCGCTGGCGTGAGCGTAGGGTCTACCGCGACGATCTTCGAAGGCTATCGTCAGGAATCCTGCTATCTGTGGGAAAAGAAGCTGGTGCCGCATGACCGGCACGCCTCGTTCAACATCGCTTCTCCCGATTTCCTTCAGCCCGTGTTCGCGCTGCCGTGGGGCGGAACGTCACTGCCGGTGTACTTCGAGAACGATCCGCGCGTGCGCAGCTGCGTTTCCTGCGTGGGCTTCTACGACAACAACGCGATGCAGATGGTGCATGCGCTCGGGCAGAAGTGGGATGCCGAGTACGCGAACTTGCCGCACGAGCAGCAGGATGCGGTGCTCAAGCAACTCGTCGATTCGACCACGCCGGCCATGCCGCCACGCGAACGCACGTCGCTTCATCGCACGGTCGACTTCGCGATCGGTCGCGGCCAGCTCTCGGCCGTTCGCGCAACCGTGCACGGCATTACGCCATACATCGCGACCGGCGCCATCCAGACGGCAGCAGCCATCAAGCTTCTCGACGGCGAGACCGCGAAGGTGGGCTTTGCCTCGGGATCCAAGGCATTCGGACATCGCTATCTGCTCGGCTTCCTCGAGCAGCGCGGGCTCGCGCGCGCGACCGTCACGCAGCTGTAAGCGCCGCAAGCGCGCAGTTTCGGTACAGATTCAGGACAGACTCAGGGAAACATGGAACATGGCAATCATTGACTTCTTCGACCGCGGTTGGCGCATCAATCCCGAGGGCGTCGCCTACATTCAGAACGAGCGCAGCTATTCGTTCGATGAGGTGCGCACGCTGTCGTGCCGCATCGCCAACGGCCTGCTCGCCGCTGGCTTCGAAAAGGAAGCGAAGGCAGCGGTCTGGGCCGACAACGACGTCACGGCATGGACCTGCACGCTGGGACTGTGGCGTGCAGGCGTGGTGTGGATCCCGGTGAACGGGCGCAGCGCACCGCAGGAGAACCAGTACCTCCTCGACGCGTTCGATTGTGAAGCGCTGTTCTTCCACCAGGCATTCGCACCGGTGATTGAAGCGCTGCGTCCCAGCCTCCCCAAGGTCAGGCTCTGGATCTGTATCGATGCCGATCTGCCGTGGGCACCGTCGCTGGAGAAGTGGAGCGCGGCGCAGCCCGCGACCGAACCGCGCGTCGATTACGACATGGACGACATCGTGACGCTTTCGGGCACGGGCGGGACGACGGGTTTGCCCAAGGGCGTGATGAATACGCATCGCGCGTTTCAGACCTACTTCGCGCAATTCATGATGGCGTTTCCGTATGGCGCGGAGCGTCCGGTGAATCTTGCCGCGGCGCCCATGACCCATACCGCGGGGATGCTGTCGCTGCCGTGCACCGCGCGCGGGGGTACGGTGGTCGTGCTGCCGAAGCTCGACCCAGCGCTGCTTCTCGCGGCGATCGCGAAACATCGGGTCACGGAGTTCTTCCTTCCGCCGACGGTGATCTACCGCCTGCTCGATATCCCCGGCATCGAAAACCAGGATTTCTCGTCGCTCAAGTGCTTTCTGTATGGCGCGGCGCCGATGTCGGTGGAAAAGCTCAAGCGCGCGATCGAGGTGTTCGGCCCGGTCATGGCGGGTGGCTACGGCCAGACGGAAGCTCCGGCATCGATTTCCTATCTCACACCGGCCGAACACTTCGTGGACGGCAAGCTTGCGCCGCAAGAGCGGCTCTCCTCGGTTGGCCGCCCCAATCCGCTCGTGCGCGTCGAGATTCTGAACGATCGCGGCGAGATCCTGCCGCAGGGCGAGACCGGCGAAATCTGCGTGCGCGGAGACCTCGTGATGAAGGGCTACTACAAGGCGCCGGAGAAGACCGCGGAAGCGATCGTCGACGGCTGGCTGCACACGGGCGACGTCGGTCATCTGGATACCGAAGGATATCTGCACATCACCGACCGCAAAAAAGACATGATCATCAGCGGCGGCTTCAATGTCTACCCGAGCGAAGTCGAACAGGTGATCTGGGCGCACCCGGCGGTGCAGGATTGCGCGGTGATCGGCGTGCCCGACGAAACGTGGGGCGAGGCTGTGAAGGCGGTGGTGGAGCTCAACGCGGGGCAGAGCGTCAGCGCCGAAGAACTCGTGGCGCTATGCAAGGAGAAGCTCGGCTCGGTGAAGTCACCGAAGAGCGTGGACTTCATTGCGGCGCTGCCGCGCAGCACCGCCGGCAAGGTGCTGAAGAAGGATCTGCGCGAGCAGTACTGGCAGGGTCAAACCCGCCGGATCTGAGTGAGCCACGGAGAGATAAAACACATGAGCGACATTTACATCGCCGGCATTGCGATGACCGTGTTCGGCCGGCACTTCGAGCGCAGCATCGACGATCTCGCGGGCGAAGCACTACGCGGCGCACTGAAGGATGCGGGCTGCGATGGCGGGGCGATCGGCGCGGCTTTCTATGCGGGTATCACCAATGGGCCGCTGCAGGGCCAGCTATCCATTCCGGGGCAGGTCGTGTTCAGCAAGATCGGGATCGAGGGCATTCCGGTCTACAACGTCGAAAACGCCTGTGCATCTGGCAGCACTGCGGTGCATCTCGCGGCCCAGGCGCTTCGGTCGGGTGCCTGCGATGTGGCGCTCGCGCTCGGCGCAGAGAAGATGAACGTCCCGGACAAGGCGAAATCATTCGCCCTGTTCGAGGCGGGCTGGGACGTGTCGCGTGTCGACGAGAACTTTTCCAATTTGATGAAGCTTGGCGAAGGCATCGAGCCGCCGCCGGGATCGGAGTCCGATCGGCCTTATAGCCGCTTCATGTCGGTCTACGCCGCGCTGTGCCGGTATCACATGAAGACCTACGGCACCACGCAGCGCCAGATTGCCGCCGTGTCGTCGAAGAACCATCTGCATTCGGTACATAACCCGTATTCACAGTTCCGTCAGCCGTTCACGATCGACGAGGTGCTCGTGGCGCCACCGATCACATATCCGATCACGCTGCCCATGTGCGCGCCGGTTTCGGACGGCGCGGCGGCGGCGATCCTGTGCACCGAGGAGGGCTTGGGGCGCATCGGTGCCGACCGTAGCCGCTGCATCCGGATTGCAGCGAGCGTCGTCCGCAGCTTTACGCATCGACGCATCGACGAGCCGGAGAAGAATATCGGCCGCCTTGCGGCGCTACAGGCCTACGAGCAGGCGAGTCTCGGCCCCGAGGACATGGATGTCGCCGAGGTGCACGACGCCTCGGCGATGGGGGAAATCATTCAGGCGGAAAACCTGCAACTGGTCCCGCCCGGCCAGGGCGGTCCCGCTGCCGAAGGTGGCGAGTTCACCATCGGCGGGCGCATTCCGATCAATACATCCGGTGGCCTCGAATCGAAGGGGCATCCGCTGGGTGCGACGGGAATCGGTCAGCTCTACGAACTGGTCTCCCAACTGCGCGGAGAAGCGGGCGCGCGTCAGGTGCCCAGCGCGCGCCACGCGATTCAGGAAAACGGTGGTGGTTTTGAGGGCATCGAAGAAGCGGCGCTTGCCGTGCATATTCTGAGCAAGGTTTGATGGGGGATGTATGAGCGAGACAACGGAAACACAAGCAGGACAAAAGGACGGCTCGCGTTCCGCAGTGAGCCGCCGCACCTTCATCAAGGGTGCGGCGGCGGCAGCCGTGGTGGTGCCGGCGGTGGCGGCTACGCAATGCTCTCGCGTCGAATCGATTGGCCCAGTGGAGGAGGCAAAAATGACCGCTGACCTGGAGAAGTACCGCGCGCTCGGCGGCTGGGTGGAACGGCCAGGCGACATGCAGCCTGAACTCACTGGCGACGTGAGTGCGGATGTGGTCATCGTCGGCGCTGGTTTTGCGGGGCTTTCTGCTGCGCTCGAACTGGTCAGGCACGGAGCGAAAGTGGTCGTGCTCGAGCGCGAATTTGCCGGCTTTGGTGCAAGTGGACGCAACGCGGGCTATCTGGCAGGTGCACTCGCGCTCGAATACGATCTTTTTCTCAAGAGCGTAGGCAACGAGAAAGGGAAGGAGATCGTCCGCTACTACGAAGACGCCGTTCCCTTCGTGGAAGGCAAGCTCAAGGAGTACGAGATCGACTGCGACTACAACCAGACGGGCATTATCCGTGCGGGCATCGATCCCGCTCAGGAAGACAAGGTGCGCGATGACATGCGAACCGGTACCGGGTTGGGCTTTCAGTCGGAGTTTCTCGATCAGGCCGAGATGCGCGCGCGTGGCATTCCGCCGGCGTTTCTGTTCGGCAACTACGTGCCGCGCGGCGGCACGCTCCACCCCGGCAAGTACGTGATGGGACTCAGGCGCGCGGCTCTGCGGGCAGGCGTGAAGCTCTACGAGAACACGCCGCTGCTGTCTTATACCGAGGGGCCGGTCATCAAGGTGCAAACCCCGCGCGGCAGTGCGAGTGCGCCGGCACTGATGCTGGCCACCAACGCCTATACGCCGCAACTCGGTCTGCTGGCGGACAAGGTTGTGCCGTTGCGGGTCTCGGCGATCGAGACCGAGCCGCTTTCCGATGACCAGCGCAAGGCGCTGGGCTGGCCGCGACGAGAAGGCATCGTGACAGCGCACTGGACCATGGAAAGCCATCGCCTGACCGTCAACAATACCCTCGTGGTGACGACGAAGCGTCTCCACTACCCATATGGCTCCAAAACGCCGAACGTGCCCGACTATGAGACGTATCGCGAGCTGCGCACAGCCCTGCATGACCGCTTCCCGACCCTCAAGGGCATTGCGCTGCGGGCCTGCTGGAGCGGCTATATCAGCTTTGCCAGTGACGCGCTGCCGGTTGTTGGCGCGACAGGGGCGTATCAGAACATTTTCTACAGCGCGGGGTGCTCCGGACATGGCGTGGCTGCCCAATCCATGGTCGGAAGCATGATCGCCGGGCGGATTCGCGGCATCGAAAATCCGCTCCTTTCGGCGCTCGATCACAAGACGCCATCGACGCTGCCCGAGCCGTTGCGCTGGTGCGTCATGAACGGGGCGTTAGGCGTGGTGAACGCGCTCGACGATCGCGTGAACAGCAAGGCGCGCGCCGCGCAAGCGCAGCGGGCGTAACGCGCGTCAAGGTATGGGACGCTTCCGGCGAGCAAGCCTCGACGAGGCCTAATTGGCGCCCTGTGCGAGCGCCTCGGCGATCGGCTACTGCGGTTGAAGGTGATGAAGGCGGGGGATGAACGCTGCAGCATGCCCCCACGTGGATGGAGTTTTAGCCAGGTGTAAGGTATAGTCATGTTTACCTAGGAAGCGGTTTGTGTGACCGCGTTGCCTCTCATCGGCGAGGCGTCACCTCACTCAAGGCGGAAAGCGATGACAGTGCCAAAAGAGTCAAACCCCCGTAAGCGGCGCACGTCGAGCGCAGCAGTCTCTACGGGAACCGCACCCGACGGCCTGCGGGCCCAGGGCGTACGTACACGCAATGCCATTATTCGTGTGGCCAGGAAGCTCCTGCTCGAGAATGGTCCCATGGACTTCTCGCTGCGTGCCGTCGCCCTGAAAGCGGGAATCAGCGTCAGCAACCTCCAGTACTACTTCCCGACGCGGCCCGACGTCCTGCGGGCGGTCATGGCGCCCGTGATCGACGCTTATCTTGATGCGCTAAAACAGGCACTCCAGAGCAATGCCTCACCGCGTGCGGCGATCGAAGCCATTCTCGATCTGGGGCTGCAGGACGCGAAGGACTCGAAGAATATCCCGCTGTGGTGGCATTTCTTTTCGTTTGCGTCTACCGACCCCGAATGTGCGCAGATGAGGGACGACTGGTACGACACCATCACGGGCGAGTTTGCCAAGCTTATTCGCGCCGTGAATCCGGAGCATGGGGCGGCCGAGAGTGCACATATTGCCGTGCTGCTTATTTCAATCGTGGACGGCATGACCCTCCATCTGGGCACCACGCGCAGCAAACGCGCGTACATGCGAGGGTTCGAGACGATGTTTCTCGAGACCGCGCGTAACCTGGTGTTGGGGAAGACGGTAGACGCCGAGACGGCCTGATAGCCACAGCGTTGTGCGGGCGAAGAAAAAGGACAGGGGAATACCCTGTCTTTTTTTTTCGCCGCACGTTTTGTATTGTTACCTATGTTTGGTATGTTGATCTATTAAAAGGCGGCTGGGTTGCGGGGCAGTCCAGTCGACGTGCGTTCAGGATAGGAGGAGTACCGAAATGATTCGACTGCACAAGTCTGTGGGGTTGCCGCTGGCAGGATTGACCGGTTTCGAAACGCCGATGAGTGAGGAGGAGCGTGCGATCCAGGACACGGTTCATCGTTTCGCACGTGACGTGCTGAAGCCGGTCGGCCGCGAACTCGACCGTATGACGCCGGAGGAAGTGATCGCGCCTGGCTCGCCGTACTGGGCGGCCATGATGGAGAGTGCAAAGCTGGGCCTCGATCCGCAACTGCTCGCGCAGCTTCCTCCCGACATGGCGGTGCGCATCGAATCGTTGATCGGCGAAGAGCTCGGCTGGGGGGATTCGGGGCTTGCAGTCTCGATCGGTGTGGCGCCCGCGCCGCTGATGATGGCGCAGTCGATCGGCAATCAGGAACTGATCGACATGTGCACCGGCAAGATCGGCTGCTGGATGAACACGCAGCCCGACCGCGGCAGCGATGCCGCGATTCTCTACCGCGACGAGATCAGCACGGGCGGCAAGCAGCCTGTGGGTAACCTCACGGCGAAGGTGGGCGCGGACGAAATCGTCATCAACGGGCAGAGTTCGGCATGGATCTCGAACGGCTCGGTCGCGCAGGTGGCGCTCGCGTACATGGCGGCGGATTATGGCGATGGCTTCTATGGCACCGGCGAGCGAAGTGCGTTCACGAACGGCATCGGCATGATTCTTCCGCTCGACCTGCCGGGTGTCTCGCGTGGCAAGCCGCTCGACAAGATTGGTCAGCGCTCGCTGCCGCAGGGTGAGATCTACTTTGACAACGTGAAGGTGCCCAGGCGTTTCGCCATTGCGCTGCAGGACGATTACCTCGGCAATCTGGCCTCGACCTGGTCGTTCGCCGGCACGCACATGTGCCAGGTGTTCGTGGGCGTGGCACGCGCTGCGTTCGAGCTTGCGCTCGCATATTGTCACGAGCGCAAGCAAGGCGGGGCGGTGTTGATCGACCACCAGATGACGCAATTGCGTGTGGGCGAGATGTTGCGCCGGCTGGAGATGGCACGCGCGATTGCACGACGCAGCCTGGCATTTTCACGTCTTTCTCCAAAGAGCCATCCGTATGCGACGGCCCAGGCCAAGGTCAGCGTGACCGAAGAAGCGATGAAGATCACGAATGAGGCGTTTCAACTCTTCGGCGGCAACGGCACCACCCGCGAATTCCCGATCGAGAAGCTGTTCCGCGATGTGCGCTCCGCACTGATCGAAGACGGCGAGAACTATCACCTCACGTTACGTCTGGGCGTGCTGGCAGGGAAGCTCTATCAGAACGGGTGGACGAAGGAGTAACCAGGCCGTCGGCGCCGATGTACTGGCCTGCCGTCGGGATCCGTGCCACCCGGATCGGGTGGTCGGATAGCGGCTGGTGCGAGAGCAGCGCCATCAACTTTGATTTGAATTTACGTAAGGAGAACGGTATGAATACTGCCGCCATATTGAATCACGCCGTTCTTGCGGCTGTGCTAACAACCGTCGCTGTCTCGGTTCAGGCGCGTGGCGGCGGTGTTCGCCCCCCCGAGCGGTCGACTCCGCATTCCACATTCATCTCGAATGGAGCGCCGGACGAGTCGAGTATGCAGACCGATGCGGCACGTGCAGACGCGCGCCCGGGCACGGCGGTCAACCCGGCGCTGGGCAAGACCCGCGCGCAAGTCCGGGCCGAACTCCTGCAGGCTGGAGAGGAGGGGATGCTTCCCCCGCGGTGGGTTGATTATCCGCCCAGTGCCGCGACGAGGGCGCGCAACCGCGAAGACTTTCTGCGCGTGGAACAGGTATGGAAGGCAAAGGGGATCATTCCGGCGACGAGCGTAAGCGGTATAAATGGATTGAGCGAGGAGAAGCAATGAAATTGTTGGTGGCGGTGAAGCGGGTCGTGGATGCCAATGTGAAGGTCGGCGTGAAGTCCGACGGAACGGGTGTCGATATCGCGAACGTGAAGATGTCGATGAACCCGTTCGATGAAATCGCTGTGGAAGAGGCGGTTCGTCTGAAGGAAGCGGGCGTCGCGACGGAAGTGATCGCCGTGTCTGCCGGTGTCACGCAAGCGCAGGAGACGCTGCGCACGGTGCTCGCCATCGGCGCGGACCGCGCGATCCTCATCGAGTCGAACGAAGACCTCCAGCCGCTGGCTGTCGCGAAGCTGCTCAAGGCGCTGGTCGACAAGGAACAGCCGCAACTGGTGATCCTCGGCAAGCAGGCCATCGACGACGACTCGAACCAGACCGGCCAGATGCTCGCCGCGCTGGCGAACCTGCCGCAAGCGACGTTCGCTTCGAAAGTGCTCGTTGCCGAGGGCAAGGCCACGGTCGCGCGTGAAGTCGATGGCGGCGCGGAAACGCTGTCGCTGAAGCTGCCCGCGGTGGTCACGACGGACCTGCGCCTGAACGAGCCGCGCTACGTCACGCTGCCGAACATCATGAAGGCGAAGAAGAAGCCGCTGGAGACGATCAAGCCCGAAGACCTTGGTGTGGACGTCACGCCGCGTCTGAAGACGCTGAAGGTTGCCGAGCCGCCCAGGCGCAGCGCAGGCGTGAAGGTGCCGGACGTGAAGACGCTGGTCGAGAAGCTGAAGACCGAAGCCAAGGTGCTGTAAGGGAGCGAGATAGAAATGACAAATCTGGTTATTGCCGAACACGACAACGCAACCATCAAGGCTGCGACGCTGAACACCGTGGCTGCCGCACAGAAGATCGGCGGCGACGTGCACGTGCTGGTCGCGGGTCACAACGCGCAAGCGGCTGCCGATGCAGCGGCGAAGATAGCAGGCGTTTCGAAGGTGCGGCTGGCCGACGCGCCGCAACTCGAAGCAGGCCTTGCTGAGAACGTCGAAGCGACGGTCCTCGCCATCGCGAAGAACTACTCGCACATTCTCGCGCCGGCAACGGCAGCGGGCAAGAACGTGACGCCGCGCATCGCCGCGAAGCTCGATGTCGCGCAGATTTCGGACATCACGGCAGTGGACTCGCCCGATACGTTCGAGCGCCCGATTTATGCCGGCAACGCGATTGCAACGGTTCAATCGGCTGATCCGGTCAAGGTGATCACGGTCCGTACGACGGCATTCGACGCAGTTGCAGCCGAAGGCGGCAGCGCAGCGGTCGAGAAGCTCGAAGCGGCAGCGGATAGTGGCCTTTCGCAATTCGTCGGCCGTGAAGTCACGAAGCTCGACCGTCCGGAACTCACGAGCGCGAAGATCATCGTCTCGGGCGGCCGGGGTCTGGGCAGCGGCGAGAACTACACGAAGGTTCTGGAGCCGCTCGCCGACAAGCTCAACGCAGCGCTCGGCGCATCGCGCGCGGCAGTGGACGCGGGCTATGTGCCCAACGATTACCAGGTCGGTCAAACCGGCAAGATCGTCGCGCCGCAGCTCTACATCGCAGTCGGCATCTCGGGCGCGATCCAGCACCTCGCGGGCATGAAGGACTCGAAGGTCATCGTCGCGATCAACAAGGACGAAGAAGCGCCGATCTTCAGCGTGGCCGACTACGGCGTCGTGGGCGATCTGTTCACGGTCGTGCCGGAGCTGGGGTCGTCAATTTGAGCACATGACCTGAATTTGCGCCTGTGATGCCCGGGCGGATGCCGGTCTGATCCTGCTCACTTGCCCGGATCGCCAAAATCTCTCCATGGCGCGGCGCTTTGGCGCCCAGTCAGGCATCCGACGCGAAATGTCGTGCGGGATCTTTTGAGATACAGGGGAATACCCTGTATTTTTTTCTCCGTGTAAATTGGTATTATGACCTAACTTTGGTTGTGTATCCTATAAATGCACCGCTGAAGCAGCCAATCTCGTGGTCCCGGCCGAGGCGCACGAATCATTCGGTGAGGCATTCGAAGAAGTTGCATGGCACGGTGTATCGACGGATTTGGAGCCGGGCGCCTGAGCGGGGCGGTTCTGGTGATCCGCTCAGATCGGGAGCCTTCATTACGCAGACAGAGGCACTATGGCAAAAAAATCTTCCTCAGACGGCGCTGCAAACCTGCAGCGCAGGCAATGGCTCAAATATGCCGGTGCCTCGGCTGCTGCCGTGGGTACGCTCGCCATGAGCACCCAACAGGCGTATGCCGCAGTCACCAAAGCCGCGCCAGGCGCGGACGGCATTCTCGACGTCGCCATCATCGGAGCGGGGCTGGCCGGACTGACCGCAGCGCGCGACCTGCGTCACGCGGGCTGCGAGTCCTTTCTGGTGCTTGAAGCCCGGGATCGCGTGGGGGGGCGAACGTTCAACTACAACATCCCTGGCGGGTACGTTTCGGAAGTCGGCGGGCAATGGATCGGGCCCGGCCAGACCGCCATCGCGGATCTCGCCCGCGAACTGGGTGTCGGCACATTTCCGACCTACTACGACGGGAGTACGGTCATGTTGGGCGGTGACGGCCGCGTGGCAGTCGATCTGAAGGGCACTTTCGGCACCGACGACGCGATCGCGGCCAAGCTCAGCAGGCTCTCACGCGACGTGCCTTGTGGCGCACCGTGGACGTCCCCGAAGGCCGGCGAACTGGACAAGCTTTCGGTTGGCGACTGGCTGAAAAAGCAGGACATCAAGCCTGAAGACCAGGTGGCGTGGAATGACAGCATCAGCCTTTCGGGCGGCGCAGCGCCAGCAAAGATGGGATTGCTGCACTTCCTTTCGATGATTAATTCCGCGGATTGCGACTACTCGCAGCTCGACAGCATCAAGCACAGCGCACAGGAAACCCGCTTCATCGGCGGCTCGCAAATCCTCAGCATCAAGATGGCCCAGCAACTGGGCGATAAGGTCCGCCTGTCTTCTCCGGTTAGCCAGATTTCCGGATGGGACAGCGATGTCGTCACCCTGCATACCGAACACGGAGAAGTGCGGGCGCGGACTGTCATCATGGCCATCCATCCGGCTTTGTGTCATCAGGTGCAGTTCGACCCGCCCTTGCCCGAAAAGCGCGCGGCCCTGCAGCGCGCGTGGCCCGCGCATTCCCCGGCGCGGAAGACGGCCATGGTGTATCGTCGCCCGTTCTGGCGCGACAAGGGCATGAACGGCAGCATCTTTCAGGCCAATGGCCCAATCATGTGGGCTTACGACAATTCCCCGCCTGCCGGGGAGATCGGGGTCATCAACGCGTTCATCAACAATGCGATGGTCCCGTCCGAGCGGGACGCGGCAATAGCCATGCACAAGGAGCTCTATGCGCAGGCATTGGGCGACGCAGCGCTGTCTCCCATCGCTTACCACGATCAGGACTGGGCCCGCGTCGATCGCTGGACTTTGACCTGCGTTTCCGCCATTCCACCGGGTTTCTGGAGCGTTCACGGCGAGGCGCTGCGCCCCTCGTGCGGCAAGCTGATCTGGTCGGGGACGGAGACGGCCAATATTTGGGCAGGCTACATGGATGGCGCCGTGCGCTCCGGCCATCAGGGCACGCTTCAGGCGCTCAATGCGCTGCGCCGGGTATAGGAGGATAGCGAGATGAAAAAAACACTATTGATTGGCATTCCTCTTGTTATTGTTTTTTTGCTGGCTATTTTTGGTTCCGATCTACTGGGCCTTTATCGGCTTCAAAGCTATATCACGACGTCGGCGGCCGCCTATGTTGCTGATGGCGGCCCATGGCCACATGTGGTCGATACGTGTGCGGTCTGCCACGGAGTCAAAGGCAATTCGCTCAATCAGGGGTATCCGGGTCTCGCCGGGCAGCCGGCGCCCTACCTGGAAACGCAGCTTCACAATTTCGCAAGTGAGGCGCGGCGCAATCCGAACATGGGGCCTCTCGCGATGACGATGAGCGATCCGCAGATCAAATCGCTGGCTGAATATTTCTCCAGTGTGACGCCGGTCCCGAATCACTACTTCAAGCCGGATGCGCAACTGCGCGAGACGGGACAGCGCCTGGTGGCTGCGGGCAACTGTGCCGCCTGTCACGGTGCGCGATTAATGGGCCACGACCAGTTTCCGCGCCTGGCGGGGCAGGGATACGACTATCTGCTCGCGCAATTCGACGAGTTTGCTTCCGGCACCCGCAGCGAACCCACAGGCGTCATGAAAAATCTTGCAACCGGTTTCTCGCCGGAAGACCGCGAGGCTATTGCCACCTATCTGGCAAGCCTTGACCCGAAGAAAAATTGACCCATCAAATGCAACCGGAGTTGGGAGTTTAGTCATGGACCTCAGATCTATCGTTCTTATGCTTTCCAGTGCCTTGCTGGCACTGAGCTCGTTTTTCTACGGCTGGAAAGTCGTGAAGAAGCGTAACTATCTGCTCGGGATCGAGATGTGGGTTGTTGGAGTTTCTGCAACGAACGCGATTGGATTTTTTGCCACTGGCAATGCAGTTTCCTATGAGGTCGCGCACTTCTTCGATGCGTTTTCTCGCGGATTCGGTATGCCGATCATCGCTGTCGCGGGGCTGATGGCCATTACCCACAACTACAAGCCATCAGGTCGCGTGGACGTGCTGCTGTTTGTAGCCGCAACCGCAATAACACTCGTTTTTGTCACAACCCATTTCTTTGACGGGGTCCTGGCGTATTACAACGTGGTGATGTGGACGTTGTTCTCGCTTTATCTGGCTTACTTCATCAAGCGACTGCTGGGCATCGGGGCGGGTTTTCAGGCAACGGCTTTGTTAGTGGGGCTGGTGACTTCGCAGGCCATTGCATGTATCTACGATTTCTACAAGATCCCGGGAGACGAAACCAACGTCGTGTTCAACTTCTACACACTGGCGCTGTGCTCGTGGGCTTATCTTATGGCCGCAATCTACTATGCCTATTGTGCTCTGGAGCGTGCGCAGAATAGGGGCATCGTTGTGTCCAGACACGTTCCGGTCAGCAACTGACTTCGCTTGGGGAAACATGATGAACGAAACCTCGCATAAGATCATGCGCTTCACGGCCTGGAGTGCCATTATCGGCGGCATTCTGGCATACGCAAATGTTGGCTTGTCGATGGCGGTCACGGGACCGGATGCCGATATGGTGCTGCACGGCGCATCGATGCTGGCCTTGCCACCGGATACCCGGGACCTGTTTCGCTGGTGCATGGTTGCCGATACGCTCGGATTCTATCTGCCGTTCCTCGTCATTGGCGGGTACTTTGTGCACGTATTTCGTGAAGAACTGGGCGCGCTCGGCAACATGGTGGCGATGGCCGTCGTGTTGTACGTCGTGGTGGGCGTGACCGGCGCTGTCATGCAGTTTGCGATCCTTCACCCGCTAGCGCATCTATACGCTGGTGGCGACGATGCCACGAGAAACGCCGCGGCGGCGGTATGGACGGCGATAGCCAATGCGACGCAAAACGGCCTCTGGTGGATCGAGGGGCCCCTCGTGCTGTTCTGGACGCCGATTGCCGCCAACGTGTTAAAAAAGGATGGCTGGAGGGGATCAATTCTGCTCAAGATCGTCGGCTGGGCTTTCGGGCTCTTCTTCCTGTTCGGCTTTTTCCCGGATCTCGACGCGCTTTCGAATGCGAGCGAGATGGTCGTCGTGCTGATTCTGCCGCTATGGATGCTGTTGTTCGGCTGGCAGATGCTGCGCCGCGCGCGAGCTATGCCGGCCCGAATGCAAGGCGCTGGCGCATCCGCCTAACGCAACTCTCAACTGCATCTCAACACGGAACTGAATATGACTACCCTGATCGTGAGCTACCCGAGCGCAGAAGGCGCGACGTTTGACCAAGAGTATTATCTTTCGACCCATGCTCCCCTTGTCCGCTCGGCGTGGAGCGAGTTTGGTCTGCAATCGGCGGAGGTCCTGTTTCCGTCACCTGATCCGCAACCTTTCGTATGCGTCGCGATACTGCGTTTCAGCGATCAGGTCGGGATCAATATGGCCTTTTCCTCTGCCAAAACCGCTGAGGTGCTCGGCGACGTGAAAAACTTCACAAATATCACACCGACGATTTTCTGCGCGAACGACTGACCGATTGCACGGCTGGTCTGACTGCGCCGGTGCCGCCGGGCCTGCAATCGCTGCAACGACCGATACCAATGTGAACAATCCATTTTCCCTATGACATTACTGATTGGCATTCCTCTGGAAGCGGCGACCGGAGAGCGGCGCGTAGCGACCGTGCCCGAAGTCGTCGAGAAACTGATAACGCTGGGGTTCTCGGTCGCCGTGCAAAGCGGCGCGGGCGCCGCCGCGAACTTCGACGACGATGCGTATCGCGCAGCAGGCGCTGAAGTCGTGGCCTCGGCAGCCGAACTCTGGGCCTGCAGCGACATCGTCTTCAAGGTGCGCGCTCCGTGCAGAGAAGAGGTGGCGTTGATGCGCGAGGGCGCTATGCTGATCGGCTTCGTCTGGCCCGCCCAGAACCCCGAACTGATGCAGCAACTGGCCGCGAAACACGCCACGGTGCTCGCCATCGACTCGCTGCCGCGCACGCTCTCGCGCGCGCAAAAGATGGACGCGCTCACCTCGATGGCCGGCATCAGCGGCTATCGCGCCGTGATCGAGGCCGCGCATGCATTCGGCCGCTTCCTGAACGGGCAGGTCACCGCCGCCGGCAAGGTGCCGCCCGCGAAGGTGTTCATCGCCGGGGCGGGCGTGGCGGGGCTGGCCGCAATCGGCACCGCGGCCAGCCTCGGAGCGATCGTGCGTGCCAACGACACACGCGCCGAAGTGGCCGACCAGGTCAAGTCGCTCGGCGGCGAGTTCGTCAAGGTCGACTACGACGAGGAAGGCTCGGGTGGCGGCGGCTACGCGAAGGTCATGAGCGAGGGCTTCCAGCAGGCCCAGCGCGCGATGTACGCGCAGCAGGCAAAGGACGCGGACATCATCATCACCACCGCGTTGATTCCCGGCAAGCCGGCCCCGAAGCTCATCACGGCGGAGATGGTGCAGTCGATGAAGCCGGGCAGCGTGATCGTGGACATGGCGGCCGAACAGGGCGGCAACTGCGAGCTCACCGTGCCCGGTGAGGCCGTGGTGCGCCACGGCGTGACCATCGTTGGTTATACGGACCTCGCGTCGCGTCTCGCGCGGCAGTCGTCATCGCTCTATGCGAACAATCTGCTGCGCGTGATCGAGGAACTGTGCAAAACCAGGGACGGCACGATCAACGTCGACTTCGACGACGACGCCATCCGCGGCCTGACGGTCATCAAGGAAGGCAGCATCACCTGGCCGCCGCCGCCGATCCAGCAGCCAGCCGTTGCACCTAAGCCCCAGCCCGTCGCAGCGGCGGCGCCCGCGCCCAAAAAGAGCGCTCACGGCAAGAGCGAGCCGATGTCGGCGAAGTCGCTGGCCATCGTGTTCGGTCTCGGCGCACTGGCGTTTCTGCTGGTTGGGTTGTACGCGCCCGCCACGTTCCTCTCGCACTTCACGGTGTTCGCGCTGGCCTGCTTCGTCGGCTACATGGTGATCTGGAACGTCACGCCGTCGCTGCATACGCCGCTCATGAGCGTGACCAACGCGATCTCGTCGATCATCGCCATCGGCGCGCTGGTGCAGGTCGCGCCGCCGCTGGGCGAACTGGCGGGTGCCGCAGACCGGCCGTCGAGCCTGATCCTGGGTCTCGCCGTGCTCGCGCTGGCGCTCACGGCCGTCAACATGTTCGGCGGCTTCGCGGTCACGCGGCGCATGCTGGCGATGTTCCGTAAATGAGGGGGCGAGCATGACTGCAAACCTGACTACCGTCTCCTATATTGGCGCGGCGATTCTCTTCATCCTCAGCCTTGGCGGGCTCGCCAATCCTGAAACCGCGCGTCGCGGCAACCTGCTCGGTATCATCGGCATGACCGTTGCCGTGCTGGCCACCGTACTCGGGCCGCGTGTTTCGGCTGCGGGCATTCCGTACGTCGTCGGCGCGCTGGTCGTTGGCGGTGCCGTTGGCATCATCGCGGCCCGAAAGGTGCAGATGACGCAGATGCCCGAACTGGTGGCGCTGATGCACAGCCTGGTCGGCCTGGCGGCGTGCCTCGTGGGCTTCGCCAGCTACGTCGACACGTCGGTGCATTTCACCGGCGCCGAGAAGTCCATCCACGAAGTCGAGATTTACGTAGGCATCCTGATCGGCGCGGTGACGTTCGCTGGCTCGATCATCGCGTTCGGCAAGCTCTCGGGCAAGATCGGCGGCAAGCCGCTGCTGCTGCCCGCGCGGCACTGGCTCAACCTCGCCGCGCTGCTGGTCGTGATCGTGTCCGGCCGCGCGTTCCTTCACGCTGGCAGCATCCCGGATGGCATGACGCCGCTCGTCGTGATGACGGCGATCGCGCTGCTGTTCGGTGTGCATATGGTGATGGCCATCGGCGGCGCCGATATGCCCGTGGTGGTGTCGATGCTTAACAGCTACTCGGGCTGGGCGGCGGCGGCCACCGGCTTCATGCTCGGCAACGACTTGCTGATCGTGGTGGGCGCGCTGGTGGGCTCGTCGGGCGCGATTCTCTCGTACATCATGTGCCGCGCGATGAACCGCAACTTCATTAGCGTGATCGCCGGCGGCTTCGGCACCGCAAGCGGTGCTCCTGCGTCAGCGGGCGGCGGCGCGCAGCCGGTGGGCGAGGTGGTCGCGGTGAGCGCCACCGAAACCGCCGAGCTGTTGCGCGACGCCAAGAGCGTCATCATCGTACCCGGCTATGGTATGGCCGTGGCGCAGGCCCAGCACACGGTATATGAACTCACCAAGGTGCTCCGCGAAAAGGGTGTCGACGTGCGCTTCGCGATCCACCCGGTGGCCGGCCGCATGCCGGGGCACATGAACGTGCTGCTGGCCGAGGCCAAGGTGCCCTACAACATCGTGCTGGAGATGGACGAGATCAACGCCGATTTCCCCGAGGCGGACGTTTCGATGGTCATCGGCGCGAACGACATCGTGAACCCGGCAGCGCAGGAGGATCCGGCCAGCCCGATCGCGGGGATGCCGGTGCTGGAGGTCTGGAAGGCGAAGACCTCGATCGTGATGAAGCGCAGCATGGCCTCGGGCTATGCCGGTGTGGACAACCCGCTCTTCTACAAGGACAACAACCGCATGTTGTTCGGCGATGCGAAGGCGATGTTGAGCGAGATTTTCGGGGCGCTGAAAGCCTGAACACGGTGACGCGCTCGACAACCAAGGTGAATTCGAGGGCCATTCGTTTTTGATATCACTGTGCCTTACCGGCACGCCCATCCCACAATAAGGAGTACTTTTATGAGAAAGTCCCGCCGCACTTTTATGATCACGACCGCAGGTGTGGCTTCGAGTCTGGCGCTTACGCGTCTTGCGTTCGCCGAATCCCCCAAGGTATCCGACGCTGAGCCCACGGCGCAGGCCCTCGGCTACAAGTCCGACGCAACCAGGGTAGACAAGGCGAAGTACGCGAAGTATGCCGCTGGCCAGGTTTGCAGCAACTGCACGTTCTATCAGGGCAAGCCGGGCGACGCGTTCGCGCCGTGCCCGATGTTCGGGGGCAAGCAGGTTGCAGGTAAGGGCTGGTGCAGCGCGTATAGCAGGAAAGGCTGACGTAATGGCGCGTGTTGGCGATCTCTGAAGCATCAGTTGGCGACCGGTGGTAGCAAGCGGCCGGCGAAGAAACATTATATTTCGTAATGGAAAATAAAAAGACTGGCCGCATAGGTGCTTTTACGGGGACGATCCGGTTCAAGGTCATGCTTACGCTTGGCGTCTGCGTGGCGCTGATGGTGACGATCGGCATGATGGGCCTGCGCGGTCTGGCGAGGCTCAGCACCGACATGGGCAGCATGTACACGGCGAGTACCGTGCCGATCGAGGATCTCGCCGCAATGCAGGCGGCGGCGCTGAAGATCCGTCTGCAGATGCGCTACATCCAGGCGCTGCATGAACAGGACAAGGCCGAGGAACTCGTGGCCGATATCGGCAAGGAGCAAAAGAAGCTCGATGCGGCCTGGCGCGACTACTATCCCGCGAAGATCGAGACGGCGGATGAGCGCCGACTGGCCGACCGGGTAGCGAAGGTATCGGCCAATTTCCGGACGCAATCGGACGATATCGCTGCGGTGCTTCGTTCCGGCAATCTGGACATGGCGGCTTACTCGATCGACGAGCTGACGGAAACCGGCGATGCGTTGTCCGACGCAATCGGCCGCGACGTCGCACTGAGTGCCATGCAGGCGCGGCAACTGGCGGAGAGCGGCCACGCGACGTTCGATGCGTTGCGATGGACCGTGCTAGGGGCAATCGGCCTTGGCGTCCTCGTGGCCACGGCTGCTTCCGCCTGGTTGCTTTGGGCGATTTCGACGCCGCTGAAGGCGGCACTCGGTGTTGCCCGGGAAATCGCCGAAGGCCGGCTGGGCAATGCCGAGGGGATGAGCCTGCATGGTGAGTTCGCTCAGTTGCTCGATGCGCTGCAAACGATGGATCGGCACCTCGCCGGGACGGTGCATACGATCAAGGGATCGAGCGATGCGATCCAGTGCGCTTCGATCCAGATAGCCGAAGGCAGCGCAGATTTGTCCTCCGGTGCAAGGCGACAAGCCGAGTCGCTCGAAGAAACTGCGGCGAGCCTGAGCGAGCTCATCATGTCTGTTCAACGCAATGCGGATCATGTCAGCCAGGCCGCGGAGTTTGCCAATGCGACGTCACTCGCGGCCGATACGAGCGTGGCGGCCGTCGAGCAGATGCGCGGCACGATGGGCGTGATTTCCGCCAGTTCGGCGAAGATCGTGGAAATCACGGCGTTGATCGAAGGGATCGCGTTTCAGACCAATATCCTCGCATTGAATGCCGCTGTCGAGGCGGCGCGTGCCGGCGAGCACGGCCGCGGGTTTGCCGTCGTCGCCGGCGAGGTGCGCAGCCTCGCGCAGCGGGCGGCCAGCGCAGCGAAGGAAATCAAGGTGCTGGTGCGCAATTCGGTGGAGTCCATCTCGGGTGGCGCCGCACATGCGGACCAGGTGGCTCATGCCATGGGGGACGTGCGGCATGCGATCCAGCGTGTGGTCGAAATCAACGACAGCATCTTCGAAGCTTCGCAAGCGCAGCGCAGCGGGATCGGGCAGGTCAACGAGGCGGTGAACCGCATGGATCAGGTGATCCGTAACAATGCCGCCGTCGTCGAGCAGGCAGCGCAAGCTGCGTTCTCGCTGGGGGAACAGGTCGCCGCCCAGCGGCACGCGATTGCGGTCTTTGAGGTCCATTCGCCGGCAAACGCGACAACGAACTGAGCGGCGACGGTTACCGTTGGTCCGCTGGAACACAAAAAGATACGGGGAGAACACTTAGACATGCTAGGCATGTATCCGACGTTTTACGTCCCGGGCATCGGGACGGCCTGGGTGATGGGGATCATCGGCGTGATTCACGTCGTGGCGTCCCACACATCGGTGGGCGCGTCGTTTCTGTTCGCACTGCTCGAAACGCGCGCCTACCGCGAGAACAAGCCGCAGCTGATGGACTTCATCAAGCGCTACGGCATGTTCCTGCTGGTGTTCTCGTACATCATCGGCTCGATCACCGGGCCAGGGATCTGGTATGCCATTACCGTGGCGAGTCCGCGCGGCGTGAGCGGGCTGATCCACAACTTCGTCTGGGTCTGGGCCAGCGAGTGGGTGTACTTCACGGTCGAGGTGATCGGCGTCTACGCGCTCGTGTACCTGATCGGCAAGGTCGATCCGCGCACGCACCTGAAGCTCACGTGGTCGTTCGCGCTCGCTTCGTGGGCGACCATGCTGCTGATCGTGGGCGTGCTCTCGTTCATGATGTGGCCGGGCCACGACAGCTGGTATCAGACGGGCTCGACCAGCGAGGCGTTCTATAACGTCAACTTCTTCGCGCAGCTCGGCACCCGCACCGGGGCGATGCTCGTGATGGCGGCGCTCGTGGGCCTGCTGGTGGCCAGCCGCGTGAAGGATCCCGCGCTGCGCCGCAGCGTCGTGCGCTCTATTGCGCCCGTCGGGCTCCTGGGCGGTGCGATTGCCGTGGTGATGTTCTTCTACTACGTGCGCACGCTGCCGAACAACGCGCTCGTGATGCTCGACACGCACCTGCTGCCCGTCTATGCGAAGGGCATGGTGTCGGTGTTCCTCGTCTCGACGCTCTGGCTGCTGTTTGCCTGGGCCTTTCCGCAGCGCGTGTACACGTCGCTGGCGGTCTCGCTGTTCCTGTTCATCGCCGTGGTGGGCGTGTGGCCCGAGGAACGCATGCGCGAATCGATGCGCAAGCCGTACGTGGCGGGGCAGTACATCTACGGCAACCAGGTGATCGCGCGCGACGTGCCGGGCAAGGGCATTCATGCGGAAGTCGAGCGCATTGCCGACCACGGCCTGCTGCAGTTGCATCCGTTCGTGCCGGACGACCTGCGGACCGTTACGCCCGCCAACGAGCTCGAAGTGGGGCGCCTGCTCACCAAGGTGGCCTGCGCGAACTGCCACTCGCTCGAACCGGGCGGCCCGCTGCGCAATCTGCCCGACAAGCTGCACCGGTCCACCGACGAGGACATGATCGCCGCGTTCCTGCGGGGCCCGCTCAAATATGGCGCGCAGCCCTATATGCCGCGCATCGACCTGCCCGACGACGAGATCCGCGCCATCGCGCACTACCTCGCGGCGGTCGACAGTGGCAAGAACGTGGATCGTCTGATCGCCGAACAACACGCGGCAGCGAACGCGCCGTCGCAGGGGAACTAGCCATGGACATTGGTGCCGTAATGAACACGATGCGCGACCCCGCCGGGGTTCCCGCGCAACCCGTGGTGTTTCAGATCCTGATGGTGACTACGTGGGTGGGGCATATCGCCTTCGTGCACCTCGCGCTTGGTTCCGCCGGGCTGGCGATTTTTGCGTTCCATCGGCGCGCCGCTGGTGAGTATTGGGAGCGGTTGTCGATGGCCATGACGAAGGTGGCCAAGGTCGCCGTGTCGCTGCTCATCGTGCTGGGGGTGGGGCCGCTGCTCTTTACCCAGGTGATTTACGACCCGCAGTGGTACACGTCGAACGTGCTGTCCGGGCGCTGGGCCATCGCCTTCATCTTCACGCTGATCGTGGCCTACTGCTGCTGGTTCGCGTTCTACCACGCGAATCGCGAAGGCGCGAAGAAGCACATCGGCGTATACGCGTGGGCCGGCCTCGGCCTGTTCTGCCTCGATGGCCTCATCATGCATGCGCTCTCGTATCAGGCGCTGCTGCCGGACCAGTGGATGAACTGGTACGCGCCGGGCGGCATGGTGGATACGCGCGGCGCCGCGTTGCATGCGATCCAGTGGCCGCGTTATGTGTTCTTCATGAGTCTGTGCATGCCGGCCGTGGGGGTGTTTCTGCTCGCCTACGCGCATTACTTCGCCGTACGCGCGGATCGCGAGCCGGCGTACCGGGCGTTCGTCAGCCACCTCGGCAGGCAGCTTGCGCAGTGGGGTTACGCGATCGCGCTGCTGCCGCTGCTTGCCTGGCAGTGCGATTTTCCGGCGGGGTCGGGCCTCGCGCTGCATCCGGTGGGCTGGCTGATCGTCGGTGCGATCGCGACGATGGCACTCTGGATGCGCCAGCTCGACGACAACGCGCACGGCTATCTGCCCGCGACCTTCGGCCTGGCATTGATCGGACTCCTTGCCACGTGGCGCGAGATCATCCGCATCCACTACCTTCGGCCGCTGGGCTACACCATCAGGACCTACCCGGTTCACGCCGACTGGCCTTCCACGGTGCTGTTCTTCGCCACGCTCGCCGGCATCGGCGGTCTCGTCGGCGGCTTCTATCTGATGCTGCTGTACCGCGCGGGACGCACGCAGGGCGTGTACATCGCGGACCGCACGGTGGCGCGGCTGGGCACGGGCGCCGTGTCGGTGCTCGGCGTCTGGATTGCGGTGTTCTTCGTGTACGGGATCGCGATCTCGATGCACGACAGCTTCAACTGATACGGGGAGGAATCGAAATGAACAACATCATCCGCTTCGGGTTGGTCCTGCTGGCGCTGTTCTACACGATGGCGCATGCCCAGACCTCGGGGCTGGCGCCCGATACGGACGCGGGCAAGCGGCGCGCGGCGGTGTGCTTCGCCTGCCATAACGTGGACGGCGTGGCGAAGATCCCGGGCGTGCCGAACCTGGCGGGCCAGCAGCGCGACTACCTGGCGAACGCACTGCTGGCCTACCGTGACGGCAAGACCCGGCAGAACCCCACGATGAACGCGATGGCCGCGCCGCTTTCGGACCGTGATGTCCTCAATATCGCGGCCTATTTCAGCCAGCTGCATGGCGCGACAGGCGGTGGTGGCAGGGAGGGCGGCTTCGCTCTCATTCCCGCTGCCTCCCCAGGTGTACAGCACGAAACGGTCGCTGCACCCGTAACTGCGGCACCTGCTGTTCCAGCAGCACCCGCAGCGGCGAGCCCCGCGCGCTCCGGCGAGGTTGTCTATAGCTCGGTCTGCTTCGCATGTCACGCCACGGGTGCGGCAGGCGCACCGAAAGTTGGGGACAAGGGCGAGTGGCTGCCACGCATTGCGCAGGGCGACGCCACCTTGCTGCATCACGCGCTGCTCGGGTTCAAGGCCATGCCGCCGCGCGGGGGATGCTCGGCGTGTTCCGATGCCGAGATCAAGACGGCGGTGAGCTACATGACGGCGAAGTCGCGCTAACTTGCATTTGCGTGCTCACTATCATTAGACTGCCCACCGGGGGGGGCCATCGGCCTGATTTGCAGCTGCCAGGAGCTACCAGGCGTACTCGCAGCCACCGATGCGCTTCACCTGATCGGCAAGAGCTGCACTCAGCAATCGACGCCGTTCAACGCGCGAACGATGTCGCCTGCGGTCCTGGCGCCGGTCTCGATCGCACCTTCAATGCCACCGACTCCGATCGCAGCGAAGTCCCCGCCCGCAAAGTGGATGCGGCCATGGGGGCTTCTCATTTGCGGAACGACCTCAGTGAGATTGCCTGGCCGGTGATGCACCCAGCCGCCTTGTGCGAACGGATCGCTGGCCCAGTCGTGCCACGCCGTTTCTACGACTTCGATATCGGGCACGAAGGTCCGCAACGCGCGCTGCACGGCGGCGCGGTCACCGCCATCGAGCGCGGACGCATCGGAGCAGAAGGAGACAACCAGCGTGTCACCTTCGTGGCGGTACTCCGTGCGCGCGGTATTGATCGGATGCTTGCCGACCGGGGCATGCGCGAGGAAAGTCTCGATCTCGCCTTTGACGCGTGCCCAGATCTTGCTGGGCTTGATCGCATGCTTCTGTTCGAGCATGGTCTGGATAGGCTGGGCCAGGGCTGGCGTGATGGCAACGTCGCTCAAGGTGTTCAAGGGTAGCGCCATCACGACGTGGCGCGCGCGGATGCGCTGCCCGTCGCGGGTCGTCACGATGACTTCCTCGCCGTTGTCGTCGACTGCGGCGACGGGCGTGGACAGGCGCAGTTCAGCTTTGGAATCGGCGGCGATGGCGTCGAGCAATCGCTTCGTTCCACCATCGATGGGCCAGCGGCCGCCACTTTCGCTAAATGCATTCCAGTTGCCGAAATAGGTCGCGCACCAGAGCAGCAACTGAGCCAATCCCTGCTCGCCCTCCGAGCCGACCAGCGTGGCCATGACGTTGATCAAAAGCTCGCGCTCCTGCTTCGAGAGGTTCAGCGAGTCGAACCGGTCACCGATACTCTGCCTCTCGATGCTGGTAACGTCGGCCGCCGCAATGTTGTCGACTTGCGGAAAGTGCGTCCGTGCGTCGGCAAAGCAGCGCGTGAGCAGCGGCGCGGTCAACTCGGCGAATTCCGTCGGCGTTCCCGAGTGCACCACACCGTCGACGAGCCAATAGGATCTGGCGATCGGCAGCGGGTTGGTGAGGCCGATGCCGTAGCGCTTGAGCTCACGCCATACATGTGGCTTGCTCCAGTGTGTATAGGTGCCGCCCATCTCCAGCGGCCGTCCAAACGCTTCGCTCAGGTAAGTCCGGCCGCCGACACGATCGCGTGCTTCGAGCAGCACCACTGAGTGGCCCGCCATGCTGATGTCGCGGGCGGCAGTGACGCCCGCGAATCCGGCGCCAATCACCGCAACTTTGTACAGATCTGCCATGGATTTTTTCTCGTGAGTTTCGGGTTGAAGCGAGGACAACGCGATCTCCTCGCGCTTTTGTACAACACGTGTTGTACAAACGGATATTCGGGCCGGCTCGGCTTTTCAGGCGCGCCGTTATCGGCGGGGATGAGGGCACTATAGTGACGAAATCTAGTTTGCGCAACACATGTTATTTAAAATCAGAAGCTCGGCGCGCGCGACCAGTGGCCGTGCTAGCGCGAGCGCAGAGTGAGCATGCAGGGCAGTATCGGGACGCGAGGAATAGCGTGCCGCTAGAATGCGGACACGAGGTTTTGGCGGGAAGTTGCCGCGAGTGCGGCGGACGCGTCGGCCGCGTGGCGCGGCCGACGGTTTGCCTGGAACAGGTTATTTCGCGCGACGTGTCGTGCGCGCCGGCTCGCTTGTTTCAGATTGCGCTTCAGCCTCGGGCGGGCTCAGCAACGTGAAGTAGGCATTCAACAGCGCCTTGAGGCGGCGCGGCTTGAATCGCTCCGGCTCGACCGGAAGCATGACAGACCAGCCGTCTCCGAGCGCGCACACCTGGTCGGCAAGCAGATCCGCGGGGATGTCGCTCCGGATGAGTCCGAGCTTCTGGTCGTTGGCGACCAGCGCCGCCAGCTTGAGGCGATACTGGGTATAGCGTCGCTGAATGACGGCCGCGACAACGGGCTCGTATTTCGCCTGTCCCAACAATTGAAACTGCACGATCCGGGGATCGAGGTCCTTCGCGGTTTGCCAGCTCATCCAGCGCTCGAGCGTGGTTCTCACGTCAAGCGGCGTTTCGGACGGCTCGAGGATCGTGTCGAAGAAGTCGAACGAGCTCTCGACTAGCGCCTTCACGATCTCGTCCTTGTCTTCGAAGTAGTAGCTCAAGGCACCCGTCGTGCAACCGGCCTCGACTGCGATCTTGCGCAACGAAGTCCCCGCGTAACCTTCGCGCGCGATCACAGCAGCTGTGGCGGCGAGCAGGTTGTCGCGCTTGGTCTTGTGGTCGCCGACCGGTCTGCCTCTGCGTGCCGCAGCGGGGGCCTCGCCGGCGGCGGCCTTGCGGTCTTGCCGAGGTTGGGAAGTGGAGGTTCGCGCCATAGATAGGAAGTCGAGTGGTTTGAGCTGCCAGGCATGCCGTACGGCACCTTATTCAACCGCATTGTAATGCAGCCGGATATGAAGGCGATTCGTAACGTGAAAACGTCCGAACTTGGTCCTTCCAGAAAGCAAAGCCGGGGACCGCTGTCCCCGTGCCGGGTATAACGCGCCGCGCCTAGACCAGTTGGCGGAACACGGGGGCGCGGAACGGGTCGCCGGGATTGAGCCTCGCCATTTCCTCCTTGAAGAATGGGCCATTGCGCGCGTAGCGGGGATGCGATTCTGGCAGCGTGCGGAACTGGGCGTCGTCGCCGAAGAAGCGCACAACCAGGGTGTGGCGGGTCGGGCAGTTGGCGTCGACCGGCGCCCCGCCGTGAAGCGAGCGGGGGTGAAGCAGCACGACGTCGCCGGGCGTGATGGGCCAGGAGAGGACGTCCCACGAATCGGCATTTTCCGCGAGGTCGCGATCGATGTGCGGCAGACGCGGATACGTGCCATCTCCGTAGAGCGGATCGGTCGGATCGTCTGCACTCGTGAAACTGGCGCCGTCGTACTGGATGCCATGGTGCGAACCGCGAATGATCTCCAGCGAATTCTGCTTCGGGATGGACTGGAACGTGATCCACGCATTGCCCCAGTGCTCGCCGGCCCACGGCAGGTTCGCCGTGTCCTGATGCCATGGACCGCGGCCGCTCTTTCCTCCCTCCTTGATGAAGATCTCCTCCGCGTAGTACCAGACGTGCTCCGAGCCCCAGAGCTCCTGGAACAGCTTGCCGAACGGCAGACGCATCATCAGATCGTCCAGCTTGTCTTTGGCGAGCAGGTTGCAGTTGTCGATGTGGGTTTGCAGAGCCGTGCCGTCGAGGCCGCGAAACACGTACGGGCTCGGGTTGGCGACGGCCCACTTGAGTGCGTCGTAGCACTCGCTCAATTGCGTTTCGTTCAGGCACTTTTCGATGAGCACGGCGCCGTCGTGGTAGAGCGCGTCTCGTTGGGACTGACGGATGGGCATTGCGAGTCTCCTTGTTCGTTGGGTGGCGAAAGCGTGACTTCCCGCCTGCGATCACTGTAGACGACAAGCTGTATTTACACAACATATGTTTTTATAATAAATGTTGCGATAAGGTGAGGCGCAATGAAAAGCGGCCCGGTATTCAGGGGCTAAAACGCCTGAATACCGGGCCGCTTTGCTTGAGGCGGTAGTGGAAAACGTTCAGGAATGCGGTGGGTGGGGACTCGACTTATCCGCCGTGTTGTTTCGGATCGCGCTCCAGTTGGGCGCGGTGTGAATAGGGGTTCTCGTGCCGGCCATCAGAATTGCGGCGCGCCGCCAGGCACCTCGTCCCTCGTTCGGCAGGTTCTACCCGCGATGCTCTCGGCGATCAGGAGAAGCAGTAAAGAGAAGCCAATCAGCACAGCGGACGTGCCGAACAGCATTTTCGTCGAGAAGTGGGCCAGCAAGTAGCCGGCGAATGAGGTCTCGATTGCGAGGCCGAGCGATTGCAGCGCGGGATAGGCGATGTAGAGACGATCGGTGAAGTCGAGACGCCGGACGATCCCGAGCGAATAGGTGTACCCGAGCACCCCGAAGACCCCGTGCACGATGAAGCCGAGGCTAAAGGCCACCAAAGAGTGGCTCATCATTGCCGGGTACGTCAGGACGACGCAGACGGAGCAGATCGCCATCACGATTGTCGTATTGACTCGATGGCCGAGCACTGCCGGGAGGATGGAGCCGATCATCGACGTGACGAGGCCAATGGCGATGACCGGATCGACGGCCTGCGCACCGATGCCAACGGCCGAAGCGAGCGAATCGATAAACGTGTAAACACCGCCCATGAAGACGCCCATGAAGATGGCGCCGGACAGCGCCGCGAGAATGGGCGCGGTCAAGCCGCCACGCCTTGCGCGTTCAGGCGCGCCGTTCGCAGCGGGGTGGTTTGCTCCGATTCTCCTGCGCAATGCCGGCAATGTCAATGCCGCAGGCAGCGAGACAATAAATATCAGGGCTAGCACGACCAGCAGACCTTTGTCGCTGAAGCGCGGCACGACGAACAGCGGCAACGCGTACGAGGCCGCGGCAGCGAAAACCAGCGATGCGAACGACGCCAGGCTGTATGCCCGCAGCGGATTCTCGGAGGCCCCAAGCGCCGTGAAAGCGGGTGTTGCGACGCAGCCATTTGCGAGTCCAGCTACGAACCACCAGTAAATCTGATCGGATGCGCCGGCGACGAACGTGATGCCCAGCATCCCTAAGGCGGAAACCAGCAGTCCTGCCAGCGCGACCGATTTCGGATTCGATCGATAGATCCAGATTGGGCCGCTCGCGGTACTGATCCCGAATCCGAGAACCAGTGCCGTGCCCAAGGTGCCAAGCAGGTCCTCACCGAGGCCACCGCTTCTGTGCAACGACTGGAACACGACCGGAAGCACATTCATGATCAGAATGCCTAACGACCATAACCAACCGGCGCCGAAAGATGACAGACGATTTGGCCTGTTCGACGCGTGCAGGATCGTTCTCGCTGCATTTTCGGAGGCGTGCATGAATGCCCTCATTTCCAACTGGCGATGGTGCGGGTTTTCGATGTAGGCGCGCGTGGACGTCATGCATGAGCGTCACGTTCGCCGGGTGATGTGACTGGCCGCGCAGCGAATCCTTGCTGCGGTGCAGATTCAGTATGCATTTATGCTAACGAGTGAACAAATAAATAACAAGGCGGAACCCCGGAGCTAGGGGAAAGTCCGGGCCAGGAAAAACCCGGACACTCTGGGCCCCGGATTCCGGGGCCGCCGCTCATGCAACAGGCAGGCGGAGAAACCGTATGAAGTTATCGAATGGCGCGTCTGCAGGTCCGCTTTACTGACGCGCCGGTGCCCCGATTCCTGTCAATGTTTACAAGAACGTGTGTTTTGATAACGACCATTGTGTAAATTAATTGTTTGTGCGATATTGCGCTCACGCCACGGTGTCGAGCTGGATTCGCGGTTCTCCATGCATCGCGAGGAAGCCGGACAGAAGTGCTGCCAAGGCGCGAGTTCGGGTTTCCCCTTGTGGTTGGATCTCGGGCAGCACGTCCCGCGTTCTTTGGCGCGGCGGCTATCTGAAGCGGGACTTCAGTCGGTCTGCGGGGCAGCGAGAGCAGGGTTTTGAATCGTTATCTATTCGGATAGCTAAGCAATTACGCGGAGGCGGATTTTCTGCGTAGCGACCCGGTAGGCCACCAGGGTTTCTGTCAATTGTTTGAGTAAGGCGACCTATCACATGAAATCGAATCAACAGCGGCAATCGATCGTTCCGTCTGCGTTCCGGACGCGCTACGAGAATTTTCACTATTCGCCTGCAATCCGGGTGGGCGACATCGTTTGGGTCTCGGGGCAGGTCGGCACCGACAGCGAAGGAAGAGTGGGAATCGACATGACGGAGCAAGCCCGATTTGCTTTCGACGCGTTGAAGTGCGTGCTGGAGCAAGCAGGGGCAACGCTCGCCGATGTCGTGGAACTGAACACGTTCCATACGCAGATGCGCCAGGAGATCCAGGCCTTCGCCGCGGTGAAGGACGAGTACTTCCCGAGCGACTATCCGGCATGGACGGCGGTGGGCGTGACGGAACTCGCCCGTGCCGAATTCCGCATTGAGATCCGCGCGGTGGCGGTAGTGGGTTCGGCCGGCCGCTGAACCGGACAAATCGTAAGGAGGAGACAAATGAATACGTGCAAGCTCAGGGCATTCTCTGCAATCGCCATCGCGGTGTCGCTCGTTGTCGGCTCTGCCGCCGCGGCGGAAGATCTTACGCCGGAGGGCGGCGACCGCGCAGCCAGTAAGGACGGTGCCGTGCCTGCATACGTGGGGCGGCAGTCGCCGGATTCCGCGTGGTCGTATGGCAAGTTCCGGGGCGACTTCTGGAAGCATCGCAACGAAAAGCTGCTGTATTCGATCGACGCTTCCAATGTCGACAAGTATACCGCGATGCTCTCTCCGGGTCAGGTTCAACTGATCAAGCAGAAGAAGGGCTATCGGATGGACGTCTATCCGTCACATCGCGAATGCCAGTTGCCGGACTTCGTCCAACAGAACTCGACGGCGGATCTCAACACGGCGAAGCTCGATGCGAGCGGCAATAACATCCAGTCCGCGATCCTCCCAGCCGTGCCGTTCCCCCAGCCGAAAAACGGCGCCGAAGCGATCTGGAATTACCTGATTCGTTATCGCGGTGAAGGCACCGACTGGCCGGTGATGACGACCGTCGTCTCACCGCGCCCCGGCGGCAACGAATGGATCGATGCTGCGGCACCGCAGATCGTGTATCTCCCATGGGGCAAGCCCGGGAAGACGACACTCCAGGACGTCGATCAGCTCATTCAGGGCGCGTTCTACACGATCCAGTCGCCGCCCGCATTGGCGGGACAGGCTTTTGTACAGCGGCAGTTTTTCGACAAGGATCCTGAGACCTACTACTACTTCCCAGGCCAGCGTCGTGTGCGACGCATGCCCGCGTACATGCACGATGCGCCCATCATCGGGATGGAAAATCAGTATCTGATGGATGAAGCCGACATGTTCTTCGGCCCGATCGACCGTTTCGACTGGAAGCTCGTCGGCAAGCGCGAGATGATCGTGCCGTACAACTCGTTTGGCATGTACAAGTTCGACGAGAAGCTGCACGACGTTGCTACGCCCGATGGTATCGCTGCCAACAACCGGCGCTATGAGGTGCATCGCGTCTGGGTGATCGAAGCGACGCTCAAGTCCAACGCGCGCCACGTCGATTCGAAGAAAGTCTTCTATCTGGACGAAGACAGCTGGCTCGCGCTCGTGGGCGAAGACTACGACGCGCAGGGCAAGCTTTGGAAGGTGCGCGAAAGCTATCCGATCCCGGTGTATGAACTTGGCGGCGCGTGCGACACCCAGCCGTTCGTTCAGTATGACCTGATCGACGGCCGCTACGTATTCGATCAATCGACAATCGGCCAGGGTAAAGACATTCGCTGGTACGAACAGGTCAACGACCCGCGCTTCAAGGTGGACTTCTTCACTTCGGAATCGCTGAGGTCGGTCAGCGAGCGTTGAGCTTCGCTGCACCGGGAGGGGGAGGAGCGCGCGACGGCGACGCGCGCTCGCATTGAGCGCGGGTAGGGGGAGACATGATGAGAAAGACCATTAAATTTAGATGTCCTGCAATTTCGCTAGCCGTTCTGGCGGCGGCAACGTCCAATGCCTACGGCTACGACTTCACGACGGGCATGAACGACCTCACGGGGTCGTTGGTGAGCAACATCACGGCGGGCGCGGGGATTCGGACGAAGAGCCCGAGTTGCTCGCTGACAGGCGATCCGAACGCGTTCGGCTGCGGGGCCGCAGCCAACACCAATCAATGGGGATTCGGCGACGACGGCGATCTGAACTATCGCAAGGGACAGCCGTTCAGCACTTACGTGAGCGCGACCAGCGAGTTGCTGCTGACAATGCCGAGCGAAGGGCTGAAGTTCATGGTCCGTGGTACGGGCATGTACGACTTCCTCGCGGGTGACACGAACCGCACGCCCCTTTCCAGCACGGCTTCCGCGCAGGTTGTGTACGATGCGCAATTGCTCGATCTTTGGGGCGAGAAGGATTTCACGATCAACGGGCAGAACGCGCACGTGCGTCTGGGCAACCAGGTGATCAACTGGGGCGAGAGCATCTTTGCCAGCAGCGGCATCAATGCGACCAACTCGCTCGACATCCAGAAGCTGCTGATCCCGGGCTCACAGCTCAAGCAGGCGTTGCTGCCCGCACCGATGTTGAGCTTTGCCGCGGATCTGGGTCATGGCTTCAGTACTGAGGATTACTATCAGTTTCAATGGAATGGGAATCGCTATCCGCCGGTCGGTTCGTTCTGGTCGACCACGAACACTCTGGGGCGTGGGACGGATCCGGCTACGATCAGCACAACCAATTTCAACGTGGCCGGTCCCAGCGCAGGCACGATCGCGGGGCCGGGCAGCGGCAACCAGAACGTGCTCAACGGGATCAACACCGGTCTCGTGAACGGCGAGTTCGCCGGGCCGCCCTGGAACGATATCGGTCTGCCCGTCAACTGGCAGGCGCCGTCGAAGTACCATCCGCAGTTTGGCGTGAAGTTCAACTATGCGCCGCGCTCGTTCGATGCGAACTTCGCTTTCTACTACGAAAACTATACCGACAAGTCGCCCGTGCTGTCGTCGCTGGCTAACGGCACGCTGGACTGGTCGTATCTGCAGAACCGTCAGCTCTTCGGCGCCAGCGCGAACTTCGCGGTCGGCGACTGGGCGATCGGCACGGAATTGTCGTATCGGCCCCACGATGCGGTCTCACTGTCGAGTTGCTATGGTGCGGGAGGTCCGCTCGACCTGAACACCAACGGCGTGTCGGGCGTCAACTGCCAGCAGTGGGCCGACATGAAGAAGCTTCAGTACGACATCAACGGCATCCTCGCGCTGACACGCAGCGATTATCCGTTCCTGAAGCTGATCGGCGCGGACGCCGCGGCGCTGACGTGGGAACTCACGTGGATCTACTACCCGGGCCTGAGTTCGAGCGGCGTGACGCGCACGGTCAACGGCCAGCAGGTCACACAGGTGCCGCAGGCGGGCTATCTGACCTGGTTGAACAACGGCTCGAGCCTCGGCTACCCGATTGCCATGGCGCAGGGCACCTCGAGTTCGGTGGGTGCGACGGTCGATTTCAACTGGACCTATGACGGCAGCCTGATTCCCGGCTGGCAGGTCACGCCTGGCCTCACCTTTGCCGACGGTCTTTACGGCTACACGCCCACGCTGACCGCGAATTACCTGCAGAGCGCGAAGTCGTTGAACCTCTATGTGCTGTTCAACCAGAACCCCACCGTCTGGCAGGCGGGCATTAATTACACCTTGTTCTGGGGCGGGCACAACACGGTTGGCCAGCCCTATGCGGATCGCAACTTCGTCGGGATGTTCGTCACCCGGAACTTCTGACCGGTGAGCCAGTGGAGGGCGGCGCAGGTCGTGCGCCGTCGAAATACTTGAAGGGGTAATGTCGTGTTAAATCGTCTAGTCCGCGGTCTGGAAAGGTTTTTCTTCGGCCATCGTGCGATCGTGCTCGGCGTGATCGGTCTGTTCACCGTTGTGATGGCGGTGTTTGCGGTGCAGTTGCGCATGGACGCCGGCTTCGAAAAACAGATGCCGATTGGCCACGAGTACATCCAGACGTTCCAGAAGTACCGGAACGACCTGCTCGGTGCGAACCGCATCACCGTCGTCGTGAAGGCGCGCCACGGCTCGATCTGGACGAAGGAGGGGCTCACGCGTCTAAACGAGGTGACGCAGGCGGTCACGTATTTGCCGAACGTGGACCGCATCGGCGTGCAGTCGCTCTGGACGCCGAACGCCTACGTGAACGAGATTACCGACGAAGGCTTTCGCGCGGAGCCGATCATCTCGGGCAACGTCACGCCCGAGCAGCTGACCCCGGAGATCGTGAAGAAGATCCGTCGTGCAACCACGCTCGGCGGCTATGTCGGCACGCTCGTGTCGCACAGCGAAGACAGCGCGATGATCACGGCCGAATTGAACGAACGTGACCGCTCCGGAAAGGTGCTCGATTACGTGACCTTCAATCATCTGCTCGAAGCGAACATTCGCAAGCCATTCGAGGACGCCGGCTATGAAGTGCAGATCATCGGTTTCGCGAAACAGATCGGTGACATTGCGGATGGTGCGAAGGCGGTGCTCGGCTTCTGCGCGATCGCGCTGCTGCTGACCGCGCTAGCGGTCTACTGGTATTGCCATTCGGTGCGCTTCACGGTGCTGCTGATTGCCTGCTCGCTCACTTCGCTCGTCTGGCAGTTCGGCACGTTGAAGCTGCTGGGCTTCGGCCTCGATCCGCTCGCGGTGCTGGTGCCGTTCCTCGTGTTCGCAATCGGCGTATCGCACGGCGTGCAGCAGGTCAACTTCATCGTGCGCGAGATTGCGCACGGCCATAGCTCGTTCGACGCCGCGCGCCACAGCTTCAGCGGTCTGCTGATACCGGGCGTGCTGGCGCTCGTCACTGCGTTCGTATCGTTCATCACGCTGCTGCTGATTCCGATTCCGATGGTGCGTGAGCTGGCGATCACGGCGTCGCTCGGTGTCGCGTACAAGATCGTGACGAACCTGATCCTGCTGCCGGTGGCCGCTTCCTGCTTCAACTTCACGAAGACCTACGCGGACAATTCGCTCAAGCGCGCCCAGCAGCGCGCGAAGCCGCTGCGCGTGCTGGCGCGCGTAGCCGAGCCGAAATACGCCGCGCTCACGCTCGCGTTGACGGTGGCGATATTCGGGCTCGCCGCGTGGCAAAGCCGGGACCGCGTGATCGGCACGCTGCAGCCGGGCGCGCCGGAACTGCGCGCGGATGCGCGCTTCAATCGGGACGCGACGTCAATCGCGCAAAACTACGACATGGGACTGGACTGGCTCACGGTCGCGATCGAGTCGAACGGCAAGGCATGCGATAACCCGGCGGTCGGGTTGTACGAAGACGACTTCGCCGCCGCGATGCGCACGGAGCCCGGCGTGGTGTCGGTGCAGTCGTATCCGTCGATGCTGCGTGCGTACAACCAGGGCTACAACGAGGACTATCCGAAGATGAATGTCATTCCGATCGACCCCGAGAACTATGGGGCGGTGTCGGTCGACGTCGCGCGCGTGAAGGGCTTCATGAAAGACGATTGCAGCATGACCGCCGTCCATCTGTTCCTTGCCGATCACAAGGCCACGACGATCAACCGGATTCTCGACGACGTGAAGCAATACCGCGCTTCGCACGCCTTCCCCGGACTCACGGCGCGCCTTGCCGCGGGCAACGCGGGCGTGCTGGCGGCCACGAACGACGAAGTGGCGAAGAGCGAGTTGCCGATGATGCTGTACGTCTACGCGGCCATCCTGATTCTCGTGTTCCTCGCGTATCGCGATTGGCGCGCGATGCTGGCATGCTGCGCGCCGCTTTCCGTGGCGACCTTCATCGGCTACTGGTTCATGAAGGAACTGCAGATCGGGCTCACGGTCGCGACGCTGCCGGTGATGGTGCTTGCGGTGGGCATCGGTGTCGACTACGCGTTCTACATCTACAACCGCTTGCAGGTGCATCTCGCGAGCGGCCAGCACATCGTGAAGGCGGTGCAGCACGCGATGCTGGAAGTTGGCGTCGCAACGATCTTCACCGCGATCACACTGGCGATTGGCGTGGCGACATGGAGCTTCTCCGCGCTGAAATTCCAGGCCGACATGGGCAAGCTGCTGGCGTTCATGTTCCTCGTCAATCTGCTGATGGCGATGACGGCATTGCCCGCGCTGGCGTCGGTGCTCGAACGCTGGTTTCCGCGCAGTAAGCCCGCGCGCGCGCCGGGCCTCTTCAGCCATTGACGCCCGCACAATCACGGAGACTCCTTCATGATCAAGACACTGATTGCGGGCGCCGCGCTCTGCGTAGCGGCGGCCGCCTTTGCAGAAGCGCCGGGTACGGTGAGCGAATGGAGCGCGATGCCTGCCCATGCCTGGACCGACCCGGCGCACATGATGCTGCTGGACGCGACGCGAGCCGGCAAACGCGTCGTCGCCGTGGGCGAGCACGGTCTCGTTCTGCTCTCGGACGACGACGGCAACACGTATCGGCAGGCGCGCCAGGTGCCGGTATCGGCCACGCTGTCCGCCGTGGCCTTCGTGGATGCGCAGCATGGCTGGGCCGTCGGCCAATGGGGCGTGATTCTGGCGACGAGCGACGGCGGCGAAACCTGGAGCCGGCAGCGCATGGACAACTCGGTCGACCAGCCGCTCTTTTCCGTGGTCTTCACGAGCCCGCAGGACGGAATCGCAGTGGGCTTGTGGTCGCTGATGCTCGCGACGCACGACGGCGGCAAGACATGGACCAAAGCGTCGTTGCCAAAGCCGCCAGGAGGCGGGAAGGCGGACCGCAATCTCTACCACATCTTCTCCGACCATCACGGCTCGCTCTATATGGTCTCCGAACAGGGGACGGTGCTGAAGTCCGCTAACGACGGCGCGGACTGGACCTATCTGGCTACAGGCGGCAAGGGGTCGCTATGGACGGGCGTTGCGCTGCCCGACGGCCGGATCGTCGTTGGCGGCTTGCTCGGCAGCCTGTTCGAAAGCCGCGATGGCGGGGCGACCTGGTCGCCAGTGAGCTCGGGAACGAAGAGCTCGATCACCGACCTTGTAGCAGTCGGCGATCGGCTGGTGGGCGTTGGGCTCGATGGATTGGTGCTGAAACAGCGTGCCGCCGGCTCAGCACCCGAGATCTCGCAGCGCGCCGATCGCGCGACCTTGACCGCGGTCCTGGCGAACGCTTCCGGCGCGCCAATCTTGTTCTCGCAGGACGGTGTCCTGCTGGCGCACTAAGACTATTTTCACTCGAGTGTATCGATCATGGTTATAGAACCGAATGCCGGCTATGCCGGGATGGGCAATCCCCCTGTCGCCAAAGGCCCCGGCGGCGATTTCGCCTCGCGAGCGCAAACGGACGCAGCGCTCGGGAAATATCGCACGATTGGCGGATGGGTCGAAAAGCCGCTAAACCTGCAGCGCGAACTCGAGGGCGAGGTCGACGCGGATGTGATCATCGTCGGTGCCGGATTTGCCGGGCTCAATGCGGCGATTGCGCTGGCGCAGCAGGGCGCCAAAGTCGTCGTGATCGAGCGCGAGTTCGCGGGGTTTGGCGCAAGCGGACGGAATGCGGGCTACCTCGCGGGAGGATCGGGGGCGAAGTTCGATCTCTTTCTCGACCGCATTGGCCGCGAACAAACGCAGAAGATCGTCGACTACTTCGAAGCGGGTGTCAGTCACGTCGAAGGGATGCTCGATGCGCACGGCATCGACTGCGACTACATCGATTCGGGGTTGATTCGCGTGGGCATTCATCCGGTGCACGAAGCAAACATTCGGGAAAATATACGCAAGGCCGCGGATTTCGGCATCAAAATGCAATTCCTCGATTGGGCGGCGATGCGCGCGCGAGGCATTCCGCCCGCGTTTCTGTTCGGCAGCTACATCAAGCGCGGCGGCACGCTGGACCCCGGCAAATATGTCATGGGATTGCGCCGCGTGGCGCTCGAGGCGGGCGTGATGCTCTACGAGAACACGGAGGTGCAGTCGTGGACGACAGGCCGCATCGTCGAGGTGCGAACGCCGCGGGGCATCGCGCGCGCGCGGTTCATGGTGCTCGCCACCAATGCCTACACGCCCCAACTCGGCCTGCTTGAAAACAAGGTGGTCCCGATGCGTGTTTCTGCCATCGAGACCGAACCGCTCTCGCCGGAGCAACTGGCGCAACTGGCTTGGCCGAACCGCGAGGGCATCGTGACTGCGCACCGCAAGATGGAGAGTCATCGATTGACGGCGCGTAATACGCTCGTGATCACGACCAAGCGGGTGCGCTATGCATTCGGCTCGCGCACACCGAATATTCCGGACAGCGCAGCGTATCTTGCGCTGATACGGGCATTTCGCGAGCGCTTCCCGACACTCAAGGACCTCACGGTTAGTGCTTGCTGGAGCGGCTATATCAGCGTGGCGGGAGACGCGTTGCCCGTCGTCGGCGCAACCGGCGAGCGACAGAACGTGTTTTATGCCGCCGGCTGCTCGGGGCATGGCGTGGGCGCGCAGTCGCTCGTGGGGCGGTTGCTGGCCGAACGCATTCGCGGCGAAGAGCCGGCGCTACTGGCCGGATTGCACCATAAAACCCCGTCCACGCTGCCGGAGCCACTGCGGTGGTGTGCCGTCAACGGCGCGATGTCGATGCTGGGACGGATGGACGACAAGGTGGATCGCGCTGCACGCGCCGCTGCCGCCTGCGATGGCCGCCAGGCATCTTCGTAAAATGACTCTACAAAGGCAAAGTCGATGACACCGGATTTGTTCAACCTGACGGGCAAGATTGCATTGGTAACCGGCGCGAGCCGAGGCATTGGCGAAGAGATTGCGCGATTGCTCGCGGCGCAGGGCGCACACGTGATTGTGTCGAGCCGCAAGATCGAGGATTGCAGGACAGTCGCCGACGAGATCGTGCATTCGGGGGGCAGTGCGGAGGCACTGGCGTGCCATGTCGGCAAGATGGAAGACATTGGGGCCACCTTCGAAACGATCCGTGCAAGGCACGGTCGCCTCGATATTCTGGTCAACAACGCAGCAGCGAATCCTTATTTCGGGCACATCCTCGATACGGACATCGGCGCGTACAACAAGACGGTCGAGGTCAACATTCGCGGCTATTTCTTCATGTCGATCGAGGCCGGCAAGCTGATGAGGGCGCAAGGCGGCGGGGCGATCGTCAATACCGCGTCGGTCAATGCGCTGCAGCCGGGGGATCGGCAAGGCATCTACTCGATCACGAAGGCGGCCGTCGTGAATATGACGAAAGCCTTCGCGAAGGAGTGCGGGCCATTCGGCATTCGCGTGAATGCGTTGCTGCCCGGCTTCACGAAGACCAAATTCGCTGGAGCCCTGTTCGAAGACGCCGAAATCGTTGCGCGCCTCGTTGGCGGCATTCCATTGCGCCGGCATGCCGAACCGAAGGAGATGGCGGGCACGGTGCTGTATCTGGTATCGGACGCATCGAGCTACACGAACGGCGAGTGCATCGTTGTCGACGGCGGCATGACGATCTAGCCATCGGCGGCCAGATGGAGAGGGCCCGCACGGCGGGCGTGGCGGGCGTAGCGGGCATACAGCGCCCGCCCGAACAAAGGAATCGATCGACATGAACCTTGCTTGCGGCAACACCGCTCCTCACATACCGATCGCGCGCGTCGAGTTTGGCCGCGTTTCGGTGCTGTTTGGCGAGAAGAACGGAAAATACCCTGATGGCAACCAGGTGCTGATACGCGGATCGGACATTCGCGCCGCCTTCGATACGCCCCTGGTATCGAACTACATCGGCGCCGAATTCGACGCGACGGAACTGGTGGTGATGGGGCACGTGCACGAAGACCATATGACCGGGCTGCACCGCATTCCCCGCGCCGAGGTCTACGTGCATGAGGCCGAATTGCCCGCGATCCGCAACTGGGACGGCATGTTTGCCGCGTATGGCAATGCAACGCGGGACGCGTCGGCGATGCTGGCGATGCTTCAGCGCGACTTTTTTTATGCGCCGCGGCCGGATGCGCGAGGCTATGCCGACGGCGCGACGTGGGACCTCGGCAAATCGCGGATCCGTGCGTTCCATATGCCCGGTCACACAGCGGGCCATTGTGTTCTGGTAGTCGAACCGGAAGGCGTGGCCTTCATTGGCGACATCGATCTGACCGGTTTCGGACCGTACTATGGCGATGCGTATTCGAGCCTGCACGACTTTCGCCGCAGCCTGGCCCGGCTGCCGGAGATCCCGGCGAAGATCTGGGTGACCTCACACCATCGCGGCGTCTATACGGATCGCACGCACTTCCTGCGCGACCTCGCCGCGTTTGCGGCGAAGATGGATGCGCGCGAACAGCGTCTGCTGACGTATCTGAACGAGTCGCCGAAGACGCTGGAGCAGCTGGTCGAGCTTCGGGTGCTGTATCCGCGAGGCTATGAGAGCCCGTGGGCCGTGTCCGCCGAAACGCGCACGATCACGCAGCATCTGGCCGAGATGCTTGCGGATGGCAAGGTCAAACGCGACGAGCGCGGTCTGTACAGCGCTGGCTGAGGGCGGGCGGGGAAACGCAGTTCTTCGCCTGGTATCGCAGTAGTGAACGACTTCCCAATCGATGCATTGAGAAGTCATCCTCACCATAGCTTCAAGCATCAGTGATTGTTGGCACCGACACCCTTGATCGTCTCATGGTCCAGATCGCCTAGCAGCCGGATCGGATCGACCATCTGTCCGTCGACTTCCACCCAACCCATGTGGTTGTCGCCCGCGGACCAGCCCAGCAGCCGCTGGATCTGCTCGGGATAACTCGCGACCTGCTCCGGCGTGAGCGAGAGATACATGTTCTCCTCCTGGCGCACGTTCGCGGCGTCGAGCGCCATGCCCACCGCCGTGCGAAATTCCGCTTGCGTGCGATTCGCGCCGCCCGCGTGATAGGTCGATCCAAGAAAGATCAGCGCCGACCCTGCCTTCATGACGGTCGGGCAGGCTTCGGACAAGTCGGGCTTGCGCTCGTCGTCCCAGACATGGCTGCCCGGAATGACGAGTGTGCCGCCATTTTCGGCGGTAAAGTCGGTGGCCGCGCACATGATCTGGACGCGCCCTTCGCGGCCTCCTGTGGGATGACGCCACATGAAGGCCGTGTCGTCGCGATGCAGGGGTTGCGCCGCCTGGCCCGGGCCGATCTGGATGGCCTGCGTGACGCCGATGCGCACACCAGCGTTCAGCGTGAGGCGTTTGTCGCCGACCCAGACTTCGCGCGGCTTGCACAGAAAGTGCTCGGCCACGGGCAGATACAGCGGATGCGTGGCCATTTTCGCGAGATGGCGCGTGCGCGCGAAGAGCCGCGACAAGCGCCGCGTGCGGTCGCCGGAGAAGCTGTCCCGTCCGACCGACTGCTGCTCGAGGAGGGGAAACAGATCCGCCTTGATGCCGACGAGATCCTCGCTCGTGAGGAAGTCTTCGATAATCACACCGCCATCGCGTTCGAGCACCGCGATGACGTCGTCCTGAGTGGCCGTCAGGCCGGGAAGTCTTGTTAGTTGTGCCATCTTTATGCCTTTGTATAAAGTCCCTGCATTTGAAAAATAGGTCGCCGCTACGGAGCAGTCAGAACCAGTCGGGAGCCATATTGAGCGTCGTGTCGTCGAGGCGGCGCAGCAGCGCATGATGCGACTGCATCTTCGGCAATTCGCAGCGGAAGAACCATTGGCAGGTCTGGAGCTTGCCGCGATAGAACTTGATGTCGCCGTCCGTCGCATTCGGCAGCGCGCGAGCGGCCGTGAGTCCCTGACGCAGCCACAGCCACGCGACCACGGTGTGCCCGAACACCTCGAGAAATGCGTTGGCCTGCGCGAGCACCCGCGTCGCGTGTTCGGCGAGCGCCGGGTGCAACACCGCAAGTGTCTCGCCCATTTCATGCCAGGCCTGCGCTAGCGCGTGCGCTTCCTCCGCTAGCGCTGGCGTCTCGACCGCCTCCCGCACGGTGCGATCGATCTCGCGCGCGAGTAGCCCGATCGCGCGCCCGTCGTGCATGGTCACCTTGCGGCCGAGCAGGTCGAGCCCCTGAACGCCGTGCGTGCCTTCGTGAATCAGGTTCAGGCGGTTGTCGCGATAGAACTGCTCGACCGGATATTCGCGCGTGTAGCCGTAGCCACCATGAATCTGGATTGCGAGACTGTTCGCCTCGAGGCACCACTGGGACGGCCACGACTTGACCACCGGCGTCAGCAGATCGAGCAGCAGTCCGGCTTCGGCGCGCGTGGTGTCGTCATCGGCGGTTCGCAGCTCGTCGACGAGCCGCGCGGCATACAGGCACAGCGAGTAGCCGCCTTCGACGTACGCCTTCTGCGCGAGCAGCATGCGGCGCACGTCCGTGTGCTCGATCAACGGTACCTGCGGAACGTCCGGCCGTTTCTCTTCGGGCAGGCGCCCCTGGCGACGCTCGCGCGCGTACTGCAGCGACGCGAGATAGCCGCGGTACCCGAGCATCGTTGCGCCCATCCCGACGCCGATACGCGCCTCGTTCATCATTTGGAACATGCACGCGAGGCCGCGATGCGGCTCGCCGACGATCTCGCCGATGCATGCGCCGCGCTCGCCGAACGACAGCATCGTCGACGTGGTGCCGCGCCAGCCCATCTTGTGGATCAGCCCCGCGAGTGCGACGTCGTTGCGCTCGCCCAGTGTGCCGTCGTCGTTCACGTGATACTTCGGCACGGTGAAAAGCGAAATGCCCTTCACCCCAGGCGGCGCGCCGGGAATGCGCGCGAGCACCAGATGGACGATGTTCCCGGTGAGCTCGTGATCTCCGCCTGAAATAAAGATCTTGTTGCCGGTGATCGAGTACGTGCCGTCGGGGTTCGGCACCGCGCGCGTGGTCAGATCGGCGAGGCTCGATCCCGCCTGCGGCTCGGTCAGCGCCATCGTACCGAAAAAGCGGCCTTCCAGCAGCGCCTGCAGATACTTGCGCTTCTGTGCGGGCGTGCCGAAGCGATCGATCACGTTTGCATTGCCAATCGTGAGCCCCACATACGAGCTCGTCGCGATGTTGGCGCTCTTGAACAGCGAATGGCACGCGTGGGAAACGAGTGCGGGCAACTGCATGCCGCCCAGGTCGTAATCCTTGCCCGCGGCGATCAACCCCGCCTCGCTGTACGCGCGCACGGCTTCGCGCACTTCCGGAATCATCGACACGCGCTCGCCGTCGAATTGCGGCTCGTGCTCGTCGCTGAGCCGGTTGTGCGGTGCGAATTTTTCCTCGGCAATCGTGTGCGCGAGGTCGAGCGCGGCGACGAACGTTTCACGATTGTGTTCGGCAAAGCGTGGCCGTTGTGTCAGCGCCTCGGCTTCGAATAGCTCGAAGAGCTGAAATTCCAGATCGCGGCGGTGGATGATCGCAGAGTGGGACATGGGCTACTGGAAAGGTTGAGTTGCAGCAGTTGAGGGTCTGCATCGCAGAGTTTTCAGGCTTTCGAGGCAATTATACATCACGACTGTCAGCATATATCGATAGATTATGTTCAGCAGATACAATGAGTTGTGCAGGCGTTAGGTGTTTACACTGAGCGTTTCGGGCTATGCACGGCAGTTCGCAAGCGTTAGCATTTTTCCAGACGGACACAACGTCTGTAATGTAAATTAAGAATCGCCACAATTGACCGTGATGGCAAGCGCCGCAGGTACTGCATTGCCGTGGTACGCTCAGGATTCCTGATGACAGGCCGAAAGTGAACCGCGGCGCGATCGCGAAACTGGAACCCGGTGCCTGGCGGTAACCCGATGATCGACGAATAACGGAGTCAACCCATGCCCGCCACCCGGCCGCCCTTCTGGCCAGCGCACTTGCCGACACATCTGACGTTGCCGGCGACGAATCTTTTCTATAACGCGGAAGTCGCGGCGGCGCGCTATCCGGACAAGCCATTCATCGTGTTCTACGACGCCGCGGTCACGTTCGCGCAGTTCAGGGACGAGGCGCAGCGGCTCGCGGGCTTTCTGCAGCAGCGCTGCGGTGTGAAGGCCGGAGACCGTGTGCTGCTCTACATGCAGAACAGCCCGCAATGGATGGTCGCGTATTACGGAATCCTGCGCGCCAACGCGGTCGTCGTGCCGGTCAATCCGATGAACACGACGGACGAACTGCGCCATTACATCGAGGACAGCGGCGCGCGTACCGTATTCGTCGCGCAGGACCTGTATCCGCGTGTCGTGCCGCTCGTCGGCGAAGCGCACGGGCAGTTGGCGCACGCCGTCGTCGCGACTTACAGCGACTACGCGGGGCAGGTGCCCGGCATCACGCCGCCCGATTTCGTGACCGCCGCGCGCCACGTCGAGGGCCCCGGAGTCGTTCATTGGTCGGACGCACTGGACATGCGCCTGATGCCGGGGCCGTTGACGGCGGGGCCTGACGATCTTTGCGTGATGCCGTATACCTCCGGCACCACCGGCAAGCCGAAAGGCTGCATGCATACGCATCGCAGTGTCATGTGCACGGCGGTTGGCGGCGTTCACTGGCTCGGCGATACGCCGGATAAGGTCGCGCTTTCGGTGCTGCCGATGTTCCACGTAACCGGTATGCAAGGTGGCCTGAACAGCCCGCTATACGGCGGCGCGACGGTTGTCGTGCTGCCGCGTTGGGATCGCGATGTGGCCGCGCGCATGATCGCGCATCACCGTGTGAGCTGGTGGCAGTCAATTTCGACGATGGTCGTCGACTTCGTGTCGAATCCGAAGCTCGGCCAATACGATCTGTCGAGTCTGCGATGGATGGGCGGCGGCGGCGCCGCCATGCCGGTTGCAGTCGCGAACAAGCTGAAGGACATCACGGGAATCGATTATGTCGAGGGATACGGGTTGTCCGAGACGATCGCCTCGACACATATCAATCCGCCGCTGCGCCCGAAGCTGCAATGCCTCGGAACGCCGATTTTCGACGTCGATGCGCGAGTTGTCGATCCGGCAACGTTTGAGCCGGTACCGCCACGCGAGACCGGCGAGATCGTCGTGCACGGGCCACAGGTCATGCAGGGCTATTGGCGCAATCCCGCCGCGACGCGCGAAGCGTTCGTCGAGATCGACGGCAAGCGCTTCCTGCGTACAGGGGATCTCGGGTGGATGGACGAGGACGGCTATTTCTTCATGGCCGACCGGCTGAAGCGGATGATCAACGCGTCGGGCTACAAGGTGTGGCCGGCCGAGGTCGAGGCGATGATGTACCACCATCCGGCGATTCAGGAGGTGTGCGTGATTGGCGCGCAGGACGCGCATCGCGGCGAAACGGTCAAGGCCCTCGTGGTGCTGAAGCCGGAGCAGTCGAGCCCGGTCAGCGCCGACGCCATCATTGCATGGGCGCGTGAATCCATGGCGTCGTATAAGGCACCGCGGATTGTCGAATTCGTCGATTCGCTGCCGAAGTCCGGCAGCGGCAAGATCATGTGGCGAGAACTGCAGCAACGCGAAGCCGGGAAGGCCAAAGTTTGAGCCTATCCCGCCCTTGCTCTCCTCCTGAATTCGGAATTCACCGCCTCTCAGGCGCTCCGAAAGCGGGTGGAGAGCCTTTGCGCTGCGACGATCGCAAACCAGGATGCGCCGATCGCGATAGCTGACACGGCGAAGAGCATGGCCGGCGCGAAGCGCGCCAGGACGAAGCCGGCGAGGGCGGTCCCGCCGGCAATGCATACGAGCTGCAACGCGGGATAGGCGACATAGACCCGGTCCGTGAAGTCGAGGCGCCGGACGACGCCGAGGTAATACGTGTAGCCCAGCGTTCCAAAGAAGCAATGGACGACGAAGCCTGTGGCGAATATCGTCGGCGAGTGGCTCATCATGGCGGGATAGGTGAGCAGGACGGCGACAGTCGACATGCTGATCATGGACGTGTCAGGGATGCGGGCGCCAAGCAGCGACGGCAGCATCGGTGCCGCGATGGCGGCGATCAGGCTGGCGGCAAGAACGGCCCCCACCGTTTGTGCGCCGATGCCGACCGCCGATGCGAGCGGGCCGACAAAATCGTAAATACTGCCCGAAATAACACCCGTGAAGATGCCCCCCGCCAGCGCCGCGAGAATCGGCACCGACACGGCCAGGCGACCTCCGGCGCGATGCACTCCGTGCTTTCGCGTGCCGGCGTGACCGGATGACGCCGCGGCCGTCGTGGGCCGGTTGTAGGACAGCTTCAGGACCAGGGGCGCGCCCAGCGCGAACAACGCGGCGATCGTGACCAGAACGCCCTTGTCGCCGAATCGTGGCAGCACGACGAGAGGCAGGGCATACGACGCGGCGGCCGCGATCGACAGCGACACGAGGAGCGCGACGCTGTAGGCGCGCAGCGGATCCTCCGCATAGCCCAGGGCCGTGTACGACGGTGCCCCGATACATGCGGTTGCGAGTCCGACTGCAAACCACCAGTACGTCTGATCGGCGGCATTGGACAGGAAGGCAATGCCTAGCAACCCAAGGATCGTCACGGGCAGTGCG